>CAYOXW010000027.1:0-22103 GCA_964408005.1 uncultured Methylibium sp. | reverse complement strand
TCACCCACCTGATGCACAAGGCGCTGCGCGAGGTGCTGGGCGCGCACGTGCAGCAAAAGGGCTCGCTGGTCAACGCCGAGCGCACCCGCTTCGACTTCGCGCACAACGCGCCGATGACGGACGCGCAGGTGCGCGAGGTCGAGGCCAAGGTCAACGCCGAGATCCTGGCCAACGCCGCCACCCAGGCGCGCGTGCTGCCGATGGAGGACGCGCAGAAGCTCGGCGCGATGATGCTGTTCGGCGAGAAGTACGGCGAGGTCGTGCGCGTGCTCGACATCGGCACGAGCCGTGAGCTGTGCGGCGGCACCCACGTGCAGCGCACCGGCGACATCGGCCTGTTCAAGATCGTCGCCGAGAGCGGTGTGGCGGCCGGCATCCGCCGCGTCGAGGCGATCACCGGCGACAACGCGCTGGCCTATCTGCAGTCGCTCGAGGGCACCGTGGGCGGCCTCGCCGCGACGCTGAAGGCCGCGCCGGCCGAGGTGCCGGGCCGCATCAGTGCGGTGCTCGACCAGGTGCGCGCGCTAGAGAAGGAGCTGGCGGCGCTGAAGGGCAAGCTCGCGTCCTCGCAGGGCGATGAGCTGCTCGCGCGGGCCATCGACGTCAAGGGCCTGAAGGTGCTGGCCGCGACGCTCGACGGGGCCGATGCCAAGGCGCTGCGCGAGACCATGGACAAGCTCAAGGACAAGCTCAAGAGCGCGGCCATCGTGCTCGCGGCGGTCGAGGGCGGCAAGGTGCAGCTGGCCGCCGGCGTGACGGCCGACCGCATCGGCCAGCTCAAGGCCGGCGAGCTGGTGAACTTCGTCGCCCAGCAGGTCGGCGGCAAGGGCGGCGGCAAGCCCGACCTCGCGATGGCCGGTGGCAGCGACGCCAGCCAGCTGCCGGCGGCGCTGGCCTCGGTGGCCGGCTGGGTCGGCGAGCGGCTCTGAGCCGCTGGCGCGGGTGGTCGCCAAGCGCCGCCTGCGTGGCAGCGAGCCCTTCGGCGCGCCGCCGGCGGCGGCGCCTCCCGACTGCCCGCTGTGCGGCCGGCCGATCGTGCCGGGCCCGAGCGCCGACCTGCACCATCGCGTGCCGCGCAGCGAGGGCGGCCGCAGCGAGGCCGGCAACCTGGCGCTGCTGCACCGCATCTGCCACCGCAAGCTGCACGCGAGCTTCAGCGAGCGCGAGCTGGCGCGCTACTTCTGCGACTGGGCCGTGCTGCGCGCCCACCCCGAGGTCGCCGCCTTCGTGCGCTGGCTCGCGGGCAAGCCCGCGGAGTTCTATGACGGCATGCGCCGGCCGCGGCGGCGGCGCTGATCAGCGCGTGGCGTCGACCACCGCCTGCACCGCGGCGCCGAGCTCGATGACGGCGAGCGCGTAGTAGCTGGACTGGTTGTAGCGCGTGATGGCGTAGAAGTTCTCGGTGCCGGCCACCAGGCTGGGGGCGGCCTCGCCGTTCTGCAGCTCGACCAGCGCGAGCAGGCCGTCGTGCCGCTGGCCGGCCGCGTCCAGCGTGGCGCCGCGCGTGGCGAAGTCCGCCGCCGTGAAGCTCGGCACGATGTCCGGCGCGAGCAGCATGGCGCGCTCGGCGGCGTCGGCGGGCGGGGTGACCGCGTAGTGCGTCGCGACGCCGGCGCGCCAGCCGAAGGCGGCGAGGTAATGCGCGACCGAGCCGATCGCATCCGGCACGCTGGCGCGCAGGTCGATGTGCCCGTCGCCGTCGAAGTCGACCGCGTAGCGCGTCCACGAGCTCGGCATGAACTGCGGCAGGCCCATCGCGCCGGCGTAGCTGCCGCGTGGCACGACCGGATCGAAGCCCTCGCGCCGGCACAGCGCGAGGAACTCGCCGAGCTCGGTGCGGAAGAAGGCGCTGCGGTCGCGGCCACCGTCGGTGGGGAAGTCGAGCGCGAGCGTCGTCAGCGCGTCCAGCACGCGGAAGTTGCCGGGGTGACGGCCGTAGATCGTCTCGACGCCGATCACGCCGGCCACGATGGCCGCCGGTACGCCCCAGCGCGCCTCGGCCATCGCGAGCCAGTCGGCCTGCTCGCGCCAGAACGCGACGCCGGCGCGGATGCGCACAGGCTCGATGAAACGCGCGCGGTAGGCGGCCCAGTTCTTCGCGACACCGCCGGGCGCGGGCCGGATCAGGCGCACGACCGCCGGCACATGCCGCGCACCGAGCAGGGCCTGCTCGACCCAGGCCGGCTCGAGCGCCTGCTGCGCGGCGATCTCGGCGGCGAGCGCGAGCAGGTCGGCGCGGGCGCCATAGGGGCCGTCGTCGGACTGGGCCGGCGCGAGGGCCGGGGTGCAGGCCAGGGCCAGCATGGCGAGCAGGGCGCGTCGCCGCGTCGCGGCGCAGGGGGGGCAGGGCAGGGTCATCGGGAACGTTCGGGGGCCGGGGCGAGGGCGCTCAGCGCGCGCAGCACCTCGTCGGCCAGCCGTCGGGCGGCGCCCGGCGGCGGCGGGCGGTCGGCGCGCGCGTAGCGCAGCGCCTCGAGGGCACGCAGCGCCGCCACCGCGTGCGCGGCGCCCTCGCGCGACTGCAGCGCGGTGGCCAGCGTGCGCGGGGGCACATGCTCGCCGGCCGGCAGGCTGAGCGCGGCGGCGCGCCGCCGCACGCGCGCCCACGCCCGCAGCCAGGGGTCCTGGCGCCGTTGATCCCACCAGGCCCAGGCCGCGCCGGCCAGGCTGGCGGCGCACAGCAGGCCGATCAGCAGCCGGGCCAGATCTTCCCAGCTCGGCGAGTCCACGCCGAGGCGGCGCAGCAGGTCGAACTGCACGTCGCGCGAATAGCTCAGCACCCACTGGTTCCAGTGGTGGTTGACGCCCTCCCACAGCGCGCGGGCGCGCAGCAGCAGCCCGGGGGCCAGGCCATCGATCGCGCTGGCCACCAGCCCCGGCGGCGGGCGCAGCGGCAGGCTGCGCTCGATGCGCTCCGGGGCGACCGCCGCGGTCGGGTCGGCGCGCACCCAGCCCTCGCCGGGTTGCCAGTACTCGGCCCAGGCGTGGGCGAAGCTCTGGCGCACGACCAGCGTGCCGGTGGCCTCGTCGCGCTCGGCGCCCTGGTAGCCGGTGACGATGCGCGCCGGCACGTCGAGCGCGCGCATCACGACCACGAAGGCGCTCGCGTAGTGCTCGCAGAAGCCGAGCCGGCGGTCGAGCCAGAACTCGTCGACCGCGCTGCCGCGCCCGGCCTCGTCGTAGACGCCGGGCGTCAGCGTGTAGCCATAGCCCTGGCTGCGGATGTGCGCGAACAGCGCGGCGGCGAGCGTGCGCGGGTCGGCCTCGGCATAGCGCGGCTCGCGGCGCAGGGCGGCGGCCCAGGCCAGGGTGCGCGGGTTGTTGCCGGGCGGCAGTTCGAGGTAGTCCTGCAGGCCGAGCACCGGCTCGGTGGGGCCATGGCCGAACTGCGGCCAGGAGCGGGCGATGAAGCGCTGGCGCTGCAGCAGCGGTCGGTCGGTGCTCCAGTGCAGGTCCTCGCGCAGCCGCGCACGCACGCCCTCGAGCGGCGGCAGCTCGGGCGTGGCCTCGAGCACCGGCACGGTCGCGAGCCGCAGCGGCTCGAGCGTGACCTCGAGCTCGACCGGCGTGCCGGCGACCCGCAGCTCGCGGCCCGGGCGCAGCGCGGGCGGGAAGCGCGGGTCGGCGACGCGCCAGCTCAGGCCGTCGAAGCTGCCGAGCACCGGCCCGCGG
Organism: uncultured Methylibium sp.; assembly: GCA_964408005.1. Taxonomy (GTDB): domain Bacteria; phylum Pseudomonadota; class Gammaproteobacteria; order Burkholderiales; family Burkholderiaceae_C; genus Methylibium. The sequence goes on along the minus strand of CAYOXW010000027.1, from coordinate 18,431 downwards.
AAGTAGAGCTGCTGCGGCGGCGGCAGCCGCCCGGCGAGCACGCGCAGGCGCATCGCGATGCTGTCGTCGGCCGCCAGCTCGGCGATCATGCCCATGCGCAGCTCGCCCGACAGGCCGCTCTTCGCGCCGGCGTCCTGCGGCACGCCCCACAGCGGCCCGAGGCGCGGGAACAGCAGGAACAGCGCCACCATCACCGGCGCGCCCAGCAGCGCGAAGCGCGCCGCCAGCCGCGCCGCGAGACCGAGGCTGGGCTGGCCGACCGGCATGTGCGCCAGCACCAGCGCCGCCAGCAGGCCCCACACCGACACCAGCGCCGCGGCCGCGACGGCCAGCGTCTGCGAGTACAGGAAATGGGTCAGCACCAGGAAGAAGCCGAGGAAGAACACCACGAAGGCATCGCGGCGCGCGCGCAGCTCCAGCGTCTTCAAGGCGACCAGCGCGACCAGCAGCGTCACGCCGGCCTCCTTGCCGACCAGCGTGCGGTGGCTCCACAGCGTCAGGCCCAGCGCCAGCAGCAGCACCGCGGCCACCACCCAGCGGCCGGGCAGCGCGGCACCGGCGAGCGCGAGCGCACCGCGCCACAGCAGCACCGCGGCGGTCAGTGCGCTGCACCAGGCCGGCAGTTGGCCGGCATGCGGCAGCACGGTCCAGGCGATCACGCCGAGCAGGAACAGCGTGTCGCGCGCCTCGCGCGGCAGGTGCTGCCAGCCCGGCCAGCGCAGCAGGGGGCTGCGTCCGACGGGCGGGCGATCGGGCCCGCGGCCCGCGGCGGAAGGGGTCAGGCCCACAGCGCCAGCGCCTCCAGGCCGGCGCGCCGCTGGGCCTCGCCCTGGCCCGGCTCGAGCTCGCGGCCGGGCAGGCGCAGGCCCCAGGCGAGGCCGCCGCGCTCGCTGGCCAGCAGCCAGGCCGCCAGGCGCGACAGCCGCTCTTCGGGCGCCAGCGGGCCGGTCGCAGCCCAGTCCAGCCAGAGTTCGTGGCGCGCGCTGCTGTGGGTGTCGCGGCTGACCAGCTCGCCACCGGTCTCGAGGGCGCGCGCGGCCTTCTTCCACACCACCCATTTCGGCGGGTCGCCGCGGCGGTAGGCGCGGATGCCGTCGAGTTCGCTGCCACCGGCGCCATGGTCGGTCGCGGCACCGTGGCCGACCGCGCGTGCCGGCGGCAGCGGCGGCGTCGGTGCCTCGGGGCGCGGATAGACCAGCACGCTCGCCGCCGGTCGCCAGTGGCTCCAGGCGCGGAACAGGCCGAGCGGGAAGCGCGTCTCGAGCAGGATCGAGGGCAGCGCGGCGCGGCCGCGCCGCGCCGCGGTGAAGGCCAGCGTCACGCTGGCGTGGCCGCCGGGCGCGACATCGGCCCAGCTCCAGCGCGGCTCGCCCGGCTCGGCGAGGCGCAGCCCGATGCCGTGGCGGGCGCCGCCGCGCCCGCCGCTGAGCACGCAATCGAGCGCGACCGCCTCGCCGGCGAACACCGGCGCCGGTGGCTTCAGGTGCAGCGTCAGGCCGCGCAGCACGCCGTGGGTCACGTGCATCGACACCAGGCCGGCGCCGGCCAGCAGGAAGGTCAGCAGGTAGCCGAGGCTGAGCTGGTAGTTGATCGAGGCGATCAGCAGCACGCCCAGCGTCAGCGCGAACAGCGTGCCGGCGCGGGTGGGCAGGATGTAGACGTTGCGCTGCGTCAGCTCGAGCGTGTCGCTGCGCGGGTGGCGGCCGTCCCACCAGGTGCGCCAGCGCCGGCGCCAGGGAGCCGGCAGCGCCATGCGGGGCAGCGCGGGGTGGGCGAGGGCCATCGGCTCAGGGCAGCGGCACGCTCTCGAGCATCGCGCGCACCTGCTCGCGCCGCCCGCGCCCGGCGCCGGCCACCGGGATCAGGCGGTGGGCCACGGTCTGCGGCAGCAGCGCCTGCAGGTCGTCGGGGGCGACGTAGTCACGCGCATCGAGCAGCGCATGGGCCTTGGCGGCGCGCAGCAGCGCGATGCCGGCGCGCGGGCTCAGGCCCTCGACGAACCACTGGCCGTCGCGCGTCGCGGCGATCAGCGCCTGCAGGTAGTCGAGCAGCGCCTCGCTGGCGTGCACCGCGAGGACTTGGCGCTGCGCCTCCTGCAGCTCGGCGGGGCTCATCACCGGCTGCAGGCCACCGATCAGGTCGCGGCGGTCGCGCCCGGCCAGCAGCGCGCGCTCGCTGGCGCGGTCCGGGTAGCCGAGCGTGGTGCACATCAGGAAGCGGTCGAGCTGGCTCTCGGGCAGCGGGTAGGTGCCGAGCTGGTCGCTCGGGTTCTGCGTCGCGATCACGAAGAAGGGCGCCGGCAGCGCGCGCGTCTCGCCCTCGACCGTGACCTGCTGCTCCTCCATCGCCTCGAGCAGCGCGCTCTGGGTCTTGGGCCCGGCGCGGTTGATCTCGTCGGCCAGCAGCACCTGCGCGAACACCGGGCCGGGGTGGAAGACGAAACCTTCCTTGCCACGCTCGTAGACGGAGACGCCGACCAGGTCCGAGGGCATCAGGTCGGCGGTGAACTGCACGCGCGAGAAGCGCAGCCCGAGCGAGACCGCGAGCGCGTGCGCCAGCGTGGTCTTGCCGACGCCGGGCACGTCCTCGATCAGCAGATGACCGCCGGCCAGCAGGCAGGCGACGCAGTCCTCGATCTGCGGGCGCTTGCCGACGATGATGGTGGCGATCTGGTCGACAAGGCGGTGCAGCCGGGCGTGCAAGGTCATGGCGTGCACAATAGCCGAAAGAGCTTTTCGGATGCGCACCGCCGTCTACTCCCATCCCGCCTGCGCCCGCCACGACATGGGGCCGGGCCATCCCGAGAGCCCGCACCGGCTCGCAGCGATCTCGGACCAGCTGATCGCCACCGGGCTGGACGTGGCGCTGGCGCATCACGACGCCCCCGCCGCCAGCGATGCCGACCTCGGACTGGCGCATGACCTCGGCTACATCGCCGAGATGCGCGACTTTCTCGAGCAGATCGACAAGAGCGGCCAGCGGCGCGCCTTCGACGCCGACACCATCGGCGGCCGCGGCACGCTCGAGGCGGTGCGGCGCGCGGCCGGGGCCGCGATCGCGGCGACCGACGCGGTGATCAACGGCGAGGCGCACAACGCCTTCTGCGCGGTGCGCCCGCCGGGCCATCACGCGACGCACCGCCAGGCGATGGGCTTCTGCTTCGTCAACAACGTCGCCGTGGCCGCGCGCCACGCGCTCGACCGGCGCGGCCTGGAGCGCGTCGCCATCGTCGACTTCGACGTCCACCACGGCAACGGCACCGAGGACATCGTCGCGAACGACCCGCGCATCCTGATGGTCGGCTTCTTCCAGCACCCGCTGTACCCGCATTCGGGCCTGGTGCCGCTGGGGCCCAACGTCCACAACTTCCCGGTCGCCGCTTACAGCAAGGGCGCGGAGATCCGCGAGCGCATCGAGCAGGAATGGGGGCCGCGGCTCGACGCCTTCAAGCCGCAGATGCTGTTCGTGTCGGCCGGCTTCGACGCCCACCGCGAGGACGACCTCGGCCAGCTCGGCCTGGTCGAGGCCGACTACGCCTGGATCACGCGCTGGCTGATGGCGGTGGCCGAGCGCCACGCGAAGGGCCGCATCGTCTCCTGCCTCGAGGGCGGCTACAACCTCAGCGCGCTCGCGCGCAGCGTCGCGGCCCACCTGCGGGTGCTGGCCGGCGTCGCCGGCTGAGCCGATGGCCGGCGGGGTGATGGCGGCGGCCGCGCGGCCGCTGAGCGCAGAGGAACTGGCGGCGCTGGGCCGCGCGCTGTGGACCGCCAGCGCGGGGTTCGAGCTGGCGGTCGTCGCCGCCTGCCTGGGACTGGCCTGGCTGATCGCGCGGCTGCTGCGCGGCGGGCGGGCCGCCGATGCGGGCTCGGTGCTGTTCGGCGAGAAGCTCTACGACGGCGCGCTGCTGCCGGTGCTGGCGCTGGGTCTCGCGCTGCTCGCGCGCCACACGCTGCTGGCCGACTTCCCGCGCGCGGTGTTCCCGATCGCGATCGCGATGCTGCTGTCGCTGGCGCTGATCCGCATCGGCGTGCGGGTGCTGCGCGCGGCCTTCCCGCGCTCGCAGCTGGTGCGCATCGCCGAGCGCTGGCTGTCCTGGGCGGTGTGGATCGGGCTGATCCTGTGGCTGACCGGCGTGCTGCCGGTGCTGCTCGAGGAGCTCGACGCGATCCGCTGGAAGCTCGGCACGACCACGGTGACGCTGCGCGCGCTGCTCGAGGGCGCGTTCAACGCGGTGGTGGTGCTGGTCGCGGTGCTGTGGCTGACCTCGGCGATCGAGACGCGGCTGCTGAAGGGCCAGGTCGAGAACCTGTCGCTGCGCAAGATCGCGGCCAACGCGACGCGCGCGCTGCTGCTCTTCGTCGGCCTGCTGGTCGCGCTGTCGGCCGCCGGCATCGACCTGACGGCGCTCAGCGTGCTCGGCGGCGCGGTCGGCGTGGGCATCGGCTTCGGGCTGCAGAAGCTCGCCGCCAACTACGTCAGCGGCTTCGTGATCCTGGCCGAGCGCTCGCTGCGCATCGGCGACCTGGTCAAGGTCGACGGCTTCGAGGGCCGCATCACCGACATCAACACCCGCGCCACCATCATCCGCGCCGCCAACGGCCGCGAGTCGATCGTGCCGAACGAGCTGCTGATCACGCAGCGCGTCGAGAACGCCTCGCTGGCCGAGCCGGCGCTGATGAGCTCGACGCTCGTGCAGGTCGCCTACGGCACCGACCTGGAGCGCCTGCGCCCGCTGCTGCTGGCGCGGCTGCTCGAGATCCCGCGCGTGATGAAGGACGCCGAGCACCGGCCCGCGGTGCACCTGAGCGCCTTCGCCGCCGACGGCCTGGAGCTGACGGTCTGGTACTGGAACGCCGACCCCGAGAACGGCCAGTCCAACCTGCGCTCCGAGGTCAACCTGGCGATCCTCGCGGTGCTGGGCGCCGAGGGCATCGAGATCCCCTACCCACAGCGGGTGCTGCGCTGGGCCGCCGCTGCGGCCACGCCGCCGGCGGCCTGAACCATGGCGACGAGTCCAGGCGAGGGCTTGGCCGGCAACGGCCCCCCCGGCGAGCGCGTCGGCGTCGCGGTGCAGGAGCTGCTGCTGCTGCTGGGACGGCTGAGCGAGGAGTCGGCCGCCGCCATCCACTGGCCGCAGCGCCTGCAGGCCCTGCTGCAGCGCCTGTCATCCCTGGCGTCGCGGGCGCCCGACGAGCTGCTGTTCGTGCTGATCGCCGGCGCCGGGCGGCTGCAGCCCCGCTATGGCCTGCACCACGCGCTGGCGACGGCGGCGATCGTGGAGCCGGCCGGCGCGGTGCTGGGCTGGACCGAGCACGAGCGACGCGCCGTCGGGCTGGCGGCGCTCACGATGAACCTGTCGATCGTCGAGCTGCAGGACGAGCTCGCCTACCGCGAGCGCACGCTGACGGTCGAGCAGCGCCAGGCGCTGGCGGCGCACCCGGCGCGCAGCGTCGCGCGGCTCGTCGAGCTTGGCGTCGACGACGCGCTGTGGCTGGACACCGTGGCCTGGCACCACCGGCTGCCCGACGGTCCGCCGGCGGCACAGGCGGGGGCCGAGCGGCTCGCCGCGCTGCTGCGACGCGTCGATGTGTTCATGGCCAAGATCAGCCCGCGCGCGGCGCGCCCGGCGCTGCCGACGACCGAGGCGGCCCGCGACGCCTGCCTGGGGGCCGACGGGCGGCCCGATCTGCTCGGCGCGGCGATCCTGAAGACCCTGGGCCTGTACCCGCCGGGCAGCCTGGTCACGCTGCGCGACGGCGAGACGGCGGTCGTGTGGCAGCGCGGCGAGCGGCTCGATCAGCCCCTCGTGCTGGCCATCGCCGGCGCCGATCGCCAGCCTTATGCGCGCCCGCTGCTGCGCCGCACCGCCGAGGCCGACCACGCGATCCGCGGACCGGCGGGCCGGGCCGCGGCGCGGATCCCCTGGGAGCCGCAGACCCTGCTCGACGCCGCCCGCGCGACGCCACTCTGAGCGTCGCGGCTCAGCCGCCCCCCGCCTGCGACCAGCCGGTGACGGTGACGTGGCACTCGACGCCGCCCCCGGCGGCCTCGAGCCAGCGCACCTGACCGCCGAGCTGCTTGACGCGCTTGCGCACACCGCCCAGGCCCAGGCCGTGGGCCCAGGACTGCGGGCTGCGGCCCACGCCGTTGTCGCGCACCACGATCTCGAGCTCGTCGTCGACCAGCCGCAGCGAGACCGCGACGCGCGTCGCCTGGGAGTGCGCGATCGCGTTGCTGACGAGCTCGCGCAGCACCCGCGTCAGCGCCGACCATTGCACCGCGCTGAGCTCGGCATCCTGGTCGAGCCGGGTGTGCCAGTCGAGAGTGATGTGGGCGAGCTGCAGGCGCTGCTGCAGGTCGGCCTTCCACTCGCCGCTGGCATCGGCGAGCGTGTGGCTGGGCGCGGCGAGGCCGCGCGTCAGCGTCTTCAGGTCCTGCAGCGTGTGGCGGATGTAGTCCTCGTGTTCCGGGCTCTGGGCCTGGTACATCATCGTCAGCAGGCGCGCGCCGATGTCGTCGTGCAGGTCCTGTGCGATGCGGCTGCGCTCCTCGCGGCGGCCGCGCTCGACCGCCTGATCGAACTGCACCGCGCGCTTCAACTGCTCGACGACGCGGTCGGCCAGCCGGGCGTCCTCGCGACTGAACAGGCGCCGGCCGCGCTGCGCGAAGCGCAGCATCAGCGTCTGCTCGCTGCGGCTGGCCGGGCTCTTGAGGTCCGGCACCGGCACCAGCAGCGTGGAGCCGTCGCCGCTGGCGCGGGACTGGCTGCTGGCCTGGGGCTCGACGCTCGCGTCGAGCGGCTCGAACAGGTCGCGCAGCAGGGCCAGCAGCGAGGCCGGGGCGCGCTCCGGATGGCGCTCGACCTCGCGCGCCATGCGGTAGAGGCGCTCGAACAGGCGCTCGGTCGAGACCATGTTGTCGGCGCGCACCTGGTTCAGGATCCACTGCCGCAGCGCCGCGTACAGCCCCAGCGAGACGAACACCGACAGCGTGATCGAGGTGAACTGGCCGAGCGAGAAGGCGGTGGCGAACAGCAGGTCCAGCGAGGTCGCGACCGTGCTGAGCCCGGCGAGCAGCGAGAACTCGCGCAACAGCTGCTGCGAGCGCGAGAGGAAGGGCACCAGCAGCAGCAGCGAGGCCAGGAAGACCACCCAGATCATCGAGCCGACCGAGGCGATGTGCTGCTGCACGCCGGTCTGCCGGCTCACCGCGGCGACCGCCAGCGTCAGCAGCATCAACGTGCCGACGGTGACGATGCCGAGGCGGCGCAGCAGCAGCGCGAAAGGGTGTGGCTCGATGCGGTAGGACCAGCTCAGCAGCGCGATCGCGAGCAGCCCGTAGGCGATCAGGCCGCCCTGGGTCCACCACCAGGCGCCCGGGAGGGCGTCGCGCCACACCAGCGCCGCGAGCGCGGCGGCGCCGATCCAGCCGGCCAGCGCGATCGGCAGCGCGCGCGGCAGCTGGCGCGGGTGGACGCAGGCGGCGTGCAGGATGGCCGCGGCGGTGAGCAGGTCGAAGGCGGTGCGCAGCGGCAGTTCCCAGCGCGCAAACAGCGGTGGCAGCGCGAGGTCGAAGGCCGTGGCCGCGGCGACGAACACCAGGTTGCCGCTCTGCGCCAGCGCCATCGCGCCATACAGCGCGTTGCGCAGCGAGGGGTGCACCAGCGTCACGATGATCGCAAGCAGGTACAAGCCCAGCGCCAGCGTCGCCAGCAGCATGTAGAGCAGGCCGAGGCCGAGCACGCCGCGCGGGGCGGGTTCGAGGTCGGCGATGCCCCCATCGGCGAAGTACAGCCGCACCATCGGTTGCGCCAGCGCGGCGGCCAGCTGCGCATGCATCTCGCGGTGGTGGGCGCGCTCGCCGTCGTTCAGCAGCCAGCGCGGCGAGCGCTGCAGTGCGACGGCGTCGAGCACCGCGACGCGGGCGTCCCCGCCGATCACCCCGAGCAGTGCGCGCCCGACGAACGGTGCGAGCACCGGATCGTGGCTCGCGGCCAGCTCGAGCTGGCCCTGCGCATTGGCGCGCCAGCTCGCGTCGAAGCCCGGCTGCGCGGCGAGGCCGCGGGTCAGCAGGAAGAGTCCGATGCAGCCGGCCAGCGCCAGCAGCACGAGCAGCCGCAGCCGCCACGCCAGGCCTTGCGGGCTGCCGGTCAACCACGACGGACGACTCGCCGGTGAGGCCGATGCCGGCGCCTCGTCGTCGGGGGGCAGCGTCGGCGCCTGTGTCGTCGGCGCCTCGAACTGGCTGCTTACCGGGTGGGGCTCGGGCAGGCTGCGCATCGCTCCTCGCGCTGCGTTCGGTGCGCCATCACACCAGGCCCTGCTTGCTGGCCAGCACGGCCGCCTCGGCGCGGCTCGAGACGTTGAGCTTGCGGTAGATCGCCTTGATGTGGTCGTTGACGGTGAACCACTTGATGCCCATCAGGCCGGCGATCTCCTTGATCGTGAAGCCCTTGCTGAGGTAGGTCAGCACCTCGGTCTCGCGCGGCGTCAGACGCTCGCAGTCGGACTCGGTCGGCGCCGGCACGGGCGCGGCGCGGTGGGGCTGGAAGTCGCCCGGCGCCGGCATGCCGCCGAGCGGCGCGGCGGCCGTGTCGCTCTGCCGGAAGTGCGACAGCAGGCGGCGCGCGATCGCCGGCGACAGCGGCGGCTGGCCGCGCACGATCTTCTGCAGCTCCTCGACCAGCACCTCGAAGCGGTCCTCCTTCAGCAGGTAGCCGTCGGCGCCGCATTGCAGCGCCGGGAACAGGTGGTCGTCGTCGGAGTACAGCGTTGTGACGATCTTGGTGATGCCGTGGCCGGCCAGCTGGCTCAAGAGCTCGAGGCCGTTGCCGTCAGGCAGCTCGAGATCCACCAGCACCAGCTTGAAGGGCTCGGTGCCCGGCGGCAGCGAGGGCGCGCCGCCCACGCCGAGCAGCCGGCGCGCGGTCTCGAGGTTGCCGGCCTCGGCGATGCCGGTCACGTCGGAGAAGCTCTCGCGCACCACCCGCGTCAGGAAGGTGCGGGCCACCGGGTTGTCTTCGACGATCAGGACCTTGACGGCCATCGCACTCTCCTCCTCTCGGGCTGCTTGTCAGCGGGCGCTGTCGAGCGGCATCAGCACCGCGCGCGACAGGCGAGCGTAACGCTCGCGCAGATCGGCCAGCCGTTCGGCCTTCTGCGCCTCGGACATGGTTGTATCCAGAAGTACTTCGGAGCGCTGCTTGAAGTCCTCGATGTCGAGCACGAACTTCAGCTGCTGGTTGGTCGAGCGCTGGAAGCCGGCCAGACCGAACATGCGATCGAGCATCGTGCGCTCGGCGCTGGTCTTGCCGATGCCGAACACGAAATCGGCGATGCGCCGACGCACCGACAGCGGCAGGTCGCGGCGCCACAGCAGCGGGTCCTTCGGAATCAGCGCCGACTCCCACAGCACCCGCAGTTGCGCGTGCCGCTGCGGCGCCTGCGCGCGCAGCCGCGTCAGCTCCTCGGTGTTGTAGGTGGCCGCGTGCACCGTGCCCGAGAGCACCGCCTCGAGCGACTGGGCATGGGTGCCGCGGCGCAGCGACAGGAAATGCTCCTCGGGCTTCAGGCCCCGCGGCACGAACAGCGCGTACGAGGGCATCACCGAGCCCGAGGTCGAGCTCGGCTCGCCCATCGCGAAGCGCCAGCTGCGCGCCTTGCCGAGCAACTGCTCGAGCGACTGCAGCGGCGAATCGCGCCGCGTGACGATCAACGCCCGGTAGCCCTGCGAGCCGGCCGCGTCCACCATCTGCGCGAACACCTCGACGTTGGCGCGCTCGATGCAATCGAGCGCCGCCTTGTTCGACACCCAGGCCAGGTGCAGGACGCTCGCGACGATCGCGTCCACCGCTTCCTCGTAGGTGGCCGGGTAGACCCCGCGCACGTCGAGCCCGGTCGCCTGGCGCATCGCGGCGAAGAACGGTTCCCAGCCGGCGCGCGTCTCGGCGACGCTGGCGGTGCTGATGACGCCGAAATTCAGGGTGCTCGTCTGCGCGCGCACGCCGGCGGCTCGGAGCGCGAGTGCGAGCAACGGCAGCTTCAGCAGCGTTCTTCTCACGGGCGCCTGGGCGGAAGTGGATCGCGGCCTCATTGTGGCATCGCCGACCCTCCTTGCGGCCGCGCAGCGGCCGTCTGGCCGTGCGCGGCCGCTCCCTACAATCTTCGCCATGCGCATCCTGATCGCGAATGACGACGGCTACCTCGCGCCGGGGCTGTCCGCACTGGTCGAGGCCTGCCAGGGGCTCGGCGAGATCGACGTGGTCGCGCCGGAGCAGAACGCCAGCGGCACGTCGAACGCGCTGACGCTGCAGCGCCCGCTGTCCGTGTGGACCGCGGCCAGCGGCTACCGCTACATCAACGGCACGCCATCGGACTGCGTGCACGTCGCGCTCACGGGCCTGCTCGAGCGGCGTCCGGACCTGGTGCTCTCGGGCATCAACAACGGGGCCAACATGGGCGACGACACGCTGTACTCCGGCACCGTCGCGGCGGCGATGGAGGGCTATCTGTTCGGCGTCCCGGCGATCGCCTTCTCGCTGGCGGAGAAGGGCTGGCAGCACCTCGACACGGCCGCGCGCGTCGCGCGCGAGGTGGTCGAGCGCGTGCTCGCCGCGCCGCCGGCGCCGCGGCCCTGGCTGCTCAATGTCAATGTCCCGGTGCGCCCGCATGCCGAGCTGCGCGGTCTGCGCACGACGCGGCTCGGCCGCCGCCATGCCAGCGAGGCCGTGATCCAGCAGCACAACCCGCGCGGCGAGCCGATCTACTGGATCGGTGCGGCCGGCGACGCACGCGAGGCCGGCGAGGGCACCGATTTCCACGCGGTTGCCGAGGGCTGGGTGTCGGTCACGCCGCTGCAGGTGGACCTGACCGACCACGGCGCGCTGCCGCAGTGGCGCGACTGGCTGGCGTCGTCGTCATGAGCGACGACGAGCGGCGCGCGAAGTTCCCGCTGCGCCTGGACCGCGTCACGCCAGGGCGCACTCCAGCCGCCGAGGGGCTGCTGCGGCCCCAGCGCCCGGTGCAGCAGGCCGCGCGCGAGTCCGCGCGCGCCGCGACGCCCTCGGGGCTGGGGCTGGACTCGCACCAGGTGCGCGAGCGCATGGTGGCGCGCATCCGCGCCGAGGGCGTGCGCGACGAGCGCGTGCTCGCCGCGCTGCGCACGGTGCCGCGCCACCTGTTCGTCGACACCGCACTGGCCAACCAGGCCTATGAGGACACCGCGCTGCCGATCGGGCTCGGCCAGACGATCTCCAAGCCCTCGGTGGTCGCGCGCATGCTCGAGCTGCTGCTCGAGCCGCATGCGCCGGGCAAGCCGCTGAAGCTGCTCGAGATCGGCACCGGCTGCGGCTACCAGGCCGCGCTGCTGGCCCAGCTGGCGCGCGGCGTGGTGTCGATCGAGCGGCTCCGGCCGCTGCACGAGCGCGCACGGGACACGCTCGCGCCCTTGCGCCCGGCGGGGCTGCGTCTGGTCTATGGCGATGGCCGGCTCGGCCATGCGCCCAACGCGCCCTACGATGGCATCGTCGCCGCGGCCGGTGGGGACGCCTTGCCCGAGCCCTGGCTGGAGCAACTCGCGCCGGGCGGGCGGCTGGTCGCGCCGATGGCCGACGCGGCGCGCGGTGGCCAGGTGCTGGTGGTGTGCGACCGGCTCGCCGACGGACGGGTGCAACGCCGTCTTCACGAGGCGGTGAGGTTCGTCCCCCTAAAATCCGGCCTCGATTGAGATCGAGCCCCCATGCGATTCAAGAGCCCCCTTCCTCCCCTTTGGCGCATGGCTGCGCTGCTGCTCGGCGCGCTGCTGCTGACGGCCTGCTCGACCGGCGTGCGCCGCGCCCCGGTCGAGGACCGCATGCCGGCGCGGACGGCGGCGCTGCCGCCGGCGGGCGCGGCCTCCGAGTCCGACGTCAAGGCCCTGCCGGGTGCCGAGAACGCCGGCAAGCCCGGCTACTACACCGTGAAGCCGGGCGACACGATGATCCGCATCGGCCTGGAGACCGGCCAGAACTGGCGCGACATCCAGCGCTGGAACAACCTCGAGAACCCGAACCTGATCGAGGTCGGTCAGGTGCTGCGCGTGCTGCCGCCGAATGTCGATGCCGCGGCCGTGGGGCCCCGACCGGTCACCAGCGCCAAGATCGAGCCGCGGGCGCTCGACGCCAAGCCCGTCACGGCAGCCTCCGCTCCGACCGTGCCGCCGCCGGCCGCCTCGAGTCCGCCCGCTGCCGCGCCGGCTTCGGCCGCCCCAGCGCCCTCGGCGCCGGCGACGCGTGACGATGACGAGCCGAATTGGGCCTGGCCCGCGGCCGGCAGCGTGATCTCGCCCTATGACGAGGCGCGCAACAAGGGTGTTGCGATCGCCGGCAAGGCGGGCGACCCGGTGCTCGCTGCCGCCGACGGTCGGGTGGTTTACGCTGGCTCAGGACTGCGTGGTTATGGCAACCTTGTCATCGTGAAGCACAACGCCACCTACCTGACCGCCTACGCCCACAACCAGGCCCTGCTGGTCAAGGAGGACCAGCCGGTCAAGCGCGGGCAGAAGATCGCCGAGATGGGCTCGACCGACGCCGAGCGTGTGCAGCTTCACTTCGAGATCCGGCGCCTCGGCAAGCCGGTCGATCCAGCGCGGCTGTTGCCGCCGCGCTGAGGCAGGCGAGGTGTGCGGTGGCCAACCGGAAGCGTCCGTTGCCCGCCGTGCACGAAGCAGCGCGCGGGGCCTTGGGCAACGGCCACGCGGCGGAGGACGGGCCGGCAACGGAGGACTTCGAGCCCCCGCCCGGCGATGCCCCGGCCCCGGCCGAGGGCGAGGTCCGCGCTGACGCCGATGCGATCGCCGCCGGCGACGCCGAGGTCGGCAACACGCTGCAGACCTACCTGCGCGAGATCCGTCGCGCGCCGCTGTTCACCCCCCAGGAAGAGTTCGAGACCGCCTGCCGCGCGCGCGGCGGCGACTTCGCGGCGCGCCAGCGCATGATCGAGCGCAACCTGCGGCTGGTCGTCAGCATCGCGAAGAACTACCTCGGCCGCGGCCTGCCGATGACCGACCTGATCGAGGAGGGCAACCTCGGCCTGATGCACGCGATCGGCAAGTTCGAGCCCGAGCGGGGCTTCCGCTTCTCGACCTATGCCTCGTGGTGGATCCGCCAGAGCATCGAGCGCGCGATCCTGCACCAGGCGCGCCTGGTGCGCCTGCCGGTGCATGTGGTGCGCGAGCTCAACCAGGTGCTGAAGATGCGCCGCGCCATCGAGAGCGAGCGTGTCGCCGCCGGCGACACCCGTGCGGCGCGTGTCGAGGACATTGCCGCGGCGCTCGGCCGGCCGACCACGGAGGTCACCGACTTGCTGCGCTTTGCCGAGCAGCCGACCTCGCTGGATGCTCCGCTCGAGCGCCACGGTGGCGATGGCCATGCCGAAACGGTGATCGACCTGGTGGCCGACGACCAGGCCGCCGACCCGCTGGGCCTGACGCTCAGTCACGAGGTCGAGCAGCTGCTGCAGCACGGCCTCGGTGAGCTCAGCGAGCGCGAACGAGAGGTGCTGTCGGGCCGCTACGGCCTGCGCGACCGCGAGCCGGAGACGCTCGAGGTGCTGGCCGAGCGCCTGGGCCTGACGCGCGAGCGCATCCGCCAGATCCAGCAGGAGGCGCTGGTCAAGCTCAAGCGCGGCATGGCGCGCCACGGCATCGGGCGCGACTCGATCTTCTGAATGCCCCAGGGCCGGGCTCAGCCCGGCCCGCCCCCGATGGGAGCCAAGGAAACTTGGGGCGGCCCGGCGTTTCCTTGAGAGCGGGCGCCGGCCGGGATAATCCGGCGATGACTGCAAAGGACGAATGGCTGAAGGTCGAATCGCTCGACCTCGAGGCCCAGGGTGTGGCGCACGACGCCGAGGGCAAGGTGGTGTTCATCGACGGTGCGCTGCCCGGCGAGGAGGTGCAGGTCAGCGTGCACCGCCGCAAGAACAACTGGGAGCAGGGCAGCGTGAGCGCCCGGCGTCGCGAGAGTGCCCAGCGGGTCGAACCGCGCTGCCCGCACTTCGGCACCTGCGGCGGCTGCAAGATGCAGCATTTCCACATCGGCGCGCAGGTCGCCGTCAAGCAGCGCGTGCTCGAGGACAACCTCTGGCACCTCGGCAAGGTCAAGGCCGAGCGGATGCTGCGGCCGATGGAGGGGCCGACCTGGGGCTACCGCTACCGCGCCCGGCTGTCGGTGCGGCATGTGCTCAAGAAGGGCCAGGTGCTGGTCGGCTTCCACGAGCGCAAGTCGAGCTATGTCGCCGACATGAGCCGCTGCGAGATCCTGCCGCCGCGTGTCAGCGCGCTGCTGCTGCCGCTGCGCGCGCTGATCCACGGCATGGACGGGCGCGACCGGCTGCCGCAGATCGAGCTGGCGGTGGGCGAGGGGCGCGACGGGGTGGTGACGGCACTGGTGCTGCGCCACCTCGAGCCCCTGAGCGAGGCCGACCTCGATCGACTGCGCGCCTTTGGCGCCGAGCACCACGTGCAGTGGTGGCTGCAGCCCAAGGGCCCGGACAGCGTGCGGCGCCTCGACGACGCGGGGCCCGAGCTGGCCTACACGCTGCCCGAGTTCGGCGTGCACATGCCGTTCCGGCCCACCGACTTCACGCAGGTCAACCATCAGATCAACCGGGCGCTGGTGGTGCAGGCCCTGCGGCTGCTGGCGCCGCAGGCCGACGAGCGCGTGATCGACTGGTTTTGCGGGCTGGGCAACTTCACGCTGCCGCTGGCGACGCGTGCCCGGGAGGTGCTGGGCCTGGAGGGCAGCGAGGCGCTGGTGGCGCGCTCGCGCGAGAACGCGGCCCTCAACGGCCTGGCCGCGAAGACCCGCTTCGAAGCGCGCAACCTGTTCGAGCTGGCGCCGGCCGATCTGGCCGCTTACGGCCGAGCGGACAAATGGCTGGTCGACCCGCCGCGCGAGGGCGCCTTCGCGCTGGCCAAGGCGGTGGCGGACGCCGTGCAGGACCCGTCGCTGGCGCCCGGCTGGGCGCCGCCCTTGCGCATCGTCTACGTCAGCTGCAACCCAGCGACGCTGGCGCGCGACGCCGGTCTGCTGGTGCATCAGGCCGGCTACCGCTGTGCGCTTGCGGGGGCGGTGAACATGTTCCCGCACACGGCGCATGTCGAGAGCATCGCGGTCTTCGATCGGCCCTGAAAATGAACAAGGCCCCTGACGGGGCCTTGTCGGTGGTGCGCTGAACGCTTATTCCCGCTCGCCGCCGAAGATGCCCAGCAGGCTCAGCAGGCTCTGGAACACGCTGTAGACGTCCAGGTAGATCGCCAGCGTGGCGGTGACGTAGTTGGTCTCGCCGCCGTCGATCACGCGCTTGATGTCGTAGAGCATGAAGGCCGAGAAGATCACCACGGCCAGCGCCGAGATCGTCGCCATCAGCGCCGGCATCTGCAGCCAGATGTTCGCCACCGCGGCCACGATGATGCCGATCGTGCCGACCATCAGCCACTTGGCCATGCCCGACAGGTCGCGCTTGATCGTGGTGGCCAGCGAGGCCATGCCGAAGAACACCACCGCCGTGCCGCCAAAGGCAAACGCGATCAGCGAGGCGCCGTTCGAGAAGCCGAGCACCGCACCGATCAGGCGCGACAGCATCAGGCCCATGAAGAAGGTGAAGCCGAGCAACAGCACGACGCCGACGCCCGAATTCTTGAACTTCTCGATCGCGAAGAAGAAACCGAAGGCGATGCCCATGAACGCCAGGAAGCCGATGAAGGGGCTGCCGGCGAAGAAGCTGAAACCGGTCGCCACCCCCACCCACGCCCCCAGGACCGTCGGCACGAGCGACAGGGCCAGCAGCCAGTAGGTGTTGCGCAGGACGCGGTTGCTCTGCGCAACGGCGCTGCCCGCGTAACGGGTTTGCAGGGTCTGATCCATCCGATCCTCCAGGGTCAATGACACGAAGCTGAGATAAGGCTGACAGGATTCTAGTTCCCGCCTGGCTCGCGGCGGGTCACTTGGTCAGGATCAGCTTGCCCAGGCGGGTGGCTCTCAGCAGGTAGAGCGTGCCGTTGTGCTCGATGTGCACGGCACTGCGGCCGCGCAGCAGCGCGTCGCTGGGGACGGTATCGGTCGGGCCCGCATCGACCCCGTGGCGTGTCGCGGCCCCGCCCTCGGCCGTGTACGTGGGGGCTTCGCGGAGGCCGGGGAGGGTGGCTCGGTTCATGAGGCGGCCGCGCTGAGCGCGCCGCAGCAACCGGCAGGCCAGCCGGGCGCCGGGTCGGTCTGGCTGCGCTCGAAGATCGCCCGGGCGTGACCGACGCATTGGCCGCAGCCGGTGCCCGCGCCGGTGCAGACCTGGACCTCCTCGAACTCCGCGCCGGCGGCAGCGTGATGCCGCAGGTCGCGATCGGAAACGCGGTGGCACAGGCAGATGATCATGAGCGGCGAGGGTGGATGTCGGGCCGACCCGGGGCTGGGCCGGATCGGTACGAATCATAAATAAGAATGATTCGTAACACAACTTCATAACCCTGCCGCGATCGCGGCCGCCCTGGCGGCGGGTGGCTCAGCTGCCGTTGTCGCCCAGTTGCGACTGCAGGTAGTTGGGCAGACCGACCTGGTCGATCAGGCCGATCTGGGTCTCGAGGAAGTCGATGTGTTCCTCGGTGTCGTCCAGGATGCGTTGCAGCAGGTCGCGCGACACATAGTCACGCACGCTCTCGCAGTGGGCGATGCCGGCCTTGATCGTCGCCTGCGCGCCCTGTTCGAGCTGCAGGTCGCTCTTGAGCGCCTCCGGCACGTCCTCGCCGACGAGCAGCTTGCCCAGGTCCTGCAGATTGGGCAGGCCGTCGAGCATCAGGATGCGATCCATCAGGCGATCGGCGTGCTTCATCTCGCCGATCGACTCCTCGTACTCCTTCTTCGCCAGGCGCTCGAAGCCCCAGTGCTTCAGCAGGCGGTAGTGCAGGAAGTACTGGTTGATGGCCGTGAGCTCGTTCTTCAGCTGCGCGTTGAGGTGCGCAATGACTTGGGGATCGCCTTGCATGGTGTGCTCCAGTGAGGGTCGGCCGGGGCAGCGTCGCCACCCCGGCTATAATTTACAGGTTTACCCGCATCGATCCCAGCCCGCGCCCTCGACCGCTCCGAGGCCATCGCGTCGACCCACCGGAAGACCCCGACATCCGCTCCCCTGGAGCGAGTCTGGCGCGCGCCCAAAACGGAGAATCAGCCCGTGCTGCCAGACCTGCCATCCGCCCTCCTCGTACTTGCAGACGGCACGGTCTTTCGGGGTACGTCGATCGGCGCGGCCGGCCATACGGTCGGCGAGGTGGTGTTCAACACCGCGCTGACCGGCTATCAGGAAATCCTGACCGACCCGAGCTACTGCCGCCAGATCGTCACGCTGACCTACCCGCACATCGGCAACACCGGTGTCAACGAGGAGGACGTCGAGGCGACGAAGATCCACGCCGCCGGCCTGATCATCAAGGACCTGCCGGTCCTCGAGTCGAACTTCCGCAAGACCCGCACGCTCGGCCAGTACCTGCGCGACGAGGGCACGGTCGCGATCGCCGACATCGACACGCGCCGGCTGACGCGCATCCTGCGCACCACGGGCGCGCAGAACGGCTGCATCCTCGCGCTGCCGGCCGGCACGAAGCCGACGCCCGCGCACATCGACGACGCGCTCGCGAAGGCGAAGGCCGCGCCGAGCATGGCCGGGCTGGACCTCGCCAAGGTCGTCAGCACGACCATGCCGTACGCGTGGGTCGAGACCGAATGGAAGCTCGGCGCCGGCTACGGCAAGCAGTCCGCCCCGAAGTTCCACGTTGTGGCCTACGACTTCGGCGTCAAGCGCAACATCCTGCGCATGCTGGCCGAGCGCGGCTGCCAGGTCACCGTGGTGCCGGCCACCACGCCGGCGGCCGAGGCGCTGCTGCTCAAGCCCGACGGCATCTTCCTGAGCAACGGCCCCGGCGACCCGCAGCCCTGCGAGTACGCGATCGAGGCGACGCGCGCGCTGATCGACACCGGCCTGCCGACCTTCGGCATCTGCCTGGGCCACCAGATCATGGCGCTGGCCTCGGGCGCGAAGACCTTCAAGATGAAGTTCGGCCACCACGGCGCGAACCACCCGGTCAAGGACCTCGACGACGGCCGCGTCTCGATCACGAGCCAGAACCATGGCTTCGCGGTCGACGAGAAGAGCCTGCCCGCCACCCTGCGCCCGACCCACGTGAGCCTGTTCGACGGCACGCTGCAGGGGCTGGCGCGCACCGACAAGCCCGCCTTCTGCTTCCAGGGTCACCCGGAAGCCTCGCCCGGACCGCATGACATCGGCTACCTCTTCGACCGTTTCGTCGCGCTGATGGAGAACCGCTAAATGCCCAAGCGCAACGACCTCAAATCCATCCTCATCATCGGCGCCGGCCCGATCGTCATCGGCCAGGCCTGCGAGTTCGAC
>CAYOXW010000026.1:0-22823 GCA_964408005.1 uncultured Methylibium sp. | reverse complement strand
CCTACGGTGCCGCCGCTGCGGCGGGCGACGCCGGCCAGAAGGTCGCGTCCAAGTAGGCGGCAGCCGGCCGGCCTGCGGGCCGGCCGGCGCGTTCCGCCAACGACAAGGGCTGCCCTCGGGCAGCCCTTGTTCATTGGAGGCGGCGTGTGCTCAGGGCTGCTGCCAGTCGCTCAGCTCCAGCGTGAGCTGGCCGCCCAGCAGGAAGGCCGTGTGGGCCGGCTCCTCGCGCACCAGCTTCACCAGCCCCGGGCCGGGGCAGTACCACTCGGTGGTCGTCAGCGGCATGTCCTTCCAGCCGAGCGCGCCGTCGGCGAACAGGCGCAGCACCGCCTGGCCACGCACCCGCACGCAGCCCTCGAAGCGACCCGCCGGCACGGTCACGCTCTCCTTCAGCGCCTCGATCACGAAACGCATCGCCACCGGCTTGTTCTCGTGGCGCACCTCGGGCGGGAAGCCCTGGGTGCGGCGCAGCAGGTAGGGCACGGTCATCACCTGCCATTCGGTGCCGACCGCGAGCGGCTCCTTGAGCACGTAGCGTGGCGTCGGGTCCTTGGCGATCTCGGGCTGCAGCTCGTGGCGGGTCGCGACGCGGTAGATGCCGGTCTCGTCGCGGCGCAGCCAGTAGTCGACGCCGTCGTCGCTGTGGCGGCGGTAGGCGACGCGGTCCTCGAAGTCCTCGCGCGGCAGCGTGCGCAGGCCCAGCGTCATGGTCTCGGTCCCGCCGTCGTCCATCGCGGTGTGCTGGCGGTAGACCCAGCGGTGGCCGGGGTCGAGCGGGAACAGCTCGGACGAGGGGGGGCGGGGCTCGCCGCAACCGGCGAGAGCGAGCGCGGCGGCGAGCGCCGTCGGCAGCAGCAGGGGGCGGTGGCTCATTTCTCGGGCAGCTGCGGGGTCGGCAGGTCGCGCACCTTGATCTCCTGCTCGTCGCTGCCGGGGCGCAGCCAGGAGAAGCCCTTGGGCCCGCGCTTGGGTTCGGCGCTGCCGAGCTGGCTCACGCCCTGGCGCACCTTCTTCATGCCCTCGCCGAGCAGCGCGTGCAGGTCCTTGGTGTAGGCGAGTTTGTAGGCGCGCGGTTGCGTCGCCGGCTTGCCGTTCTCGAGCGCGTTGACCCAGATGTACAGCGCCCCCGGCGACTTGGTGGTCGGCTCGTCGAATACCGCGGCGAGCAGCACGAAGCGCTCGGGCAGGGCGTCCGAGCTCGGCCAGCCCCACATGGAGTGGACCGCCTCGTCGGCATAGAAGTAGAAGCCGGTCACGCCGACCACCAGCAGGCCCTTGAGCCAGGCGGGCCAGCGCGACCACAGCAGCGCCAGTGCGCACAGCAGCACGAGAGCGCAGAAACCGAGCACGACAGTGAGTGTCATTCGCGTTGGACCAGGGTCTTGGCCAGTGTGTTGATACCGGTGATGCTGCCGTCGGGCAGCACCGTGAAGCGCGCGGCGGTGGCCTCGTCGCCCTTGCGGGCGAGCGAGACCTGACCGTAGAACATCACCTCGGCGCGCGGGTTGACCTTGATGATCGAGACGGTGGCGTCGACCGGCTCGCCGTTCTTGGATTCGTAGTAGCTCAGGTTGACGGTGAACTCGCCCGGCTCGATGCCGCGGATCGTCACCACTTCCTGGTTCAGCGGATTGACCACCTGCTGGCCGTTGATGATGATCACGTCGTTGGCCAGGCCGCGGTCGTCGCGGTCCAGGTGCATCAGCCCGGCCTCGCGGGCGCGGAACCAGACCAGGTTGCCGGCCGGGTCCTGCACCCAGGTGTCGATGTCGTTCGGGTTCATGTCCGGCCAGGACACGTTGATGATGACCTCGGCCTTCGAGGGGATGTCGCCGGTCTTCAGCGCCTTCGGGTTCATGGCCAGCAGCGCGACGATGAAGCAGAACACGAAGGCGATGAGCATGTTGAACAACATGTCATAGAAGGGGTCGACCTCCGGTTCACGCGTGTGTTTGCCTCGGCGCATCGCGGCGTTCCCGGCGGTCTCAGCGGCCGTCGGCCGACGCGATCCCGAGCCCGCGCCGCTGCGCCTCGCCGACCAGCTGGTCGGCGTAGCGGTCCAGGCGCGTGAGCTGCAGGCCGAGCAGGATGTTGCCGACCAGGCCGACCATCGTCGTCAGCAGCGCGACGCCCAGGCCGGTGGTCAGGTTCTTCAGCAGCTCCTGCGACTGTGCCGGGTCGAAGTTCTGCGTGTGGCCGATCTGCAGCGCGAGGATCGAGAAGCCGATCACCTTGCCGAGCAGGCCCAGCTTGAGCTGGATGCCGTTGACCCACCAGGCGGTCGCGTGCGGGCCGTGGGTCTGCTCGAGCAGCAGGTCCAGCGGTGCGCTCGCGTCGCGCGGCGCGGCCTCCAGCGCGCGGCAGTAGTCGGCCACCCAGCCCTCGACCGGGCGCTCGGGCGCGGCGGCGGCGCGCTGGCGCTGCAGCTCGCGTGCGCGCGTGCCGCACCACAGCGTCGAGGCGAAGAACACGACGATGATCACCAGCGTGATCCCGGTCGGGTCGGCGTTGAGCAGCAGCGCCCACACGCCGCGCACGCCGAGCAGCCAGCTTGCGAAGGCGAGCAGGCCGCCGAGGGCGAACCATTCGAGCCAGATCGGCTCCACCGCCACAGCGGTGCCGGCGCGGCCCCGCGCCATCGACAGGCGGCCGTCCATCAGCGACCTGCCCCGGGGGGCCAGTAGAGCTTGCGGTAGATCGTGTTGCGGCTGATGCCCAGGCGGCGCGCCGCCACCGAGATGTTGCCGCCCGCCTCGGCGAGAGCGCGCCGCACGGTTTCGTTCTCGAGCTGCTGCAGTGTGCGCGTACCGGGGGGTGGTTCGGGTCCCTCGCCCACGGCCGCCGGCTCGACACCGCCGCTCGGGGCCACCGCCGGCGCGGGGCCGGGACTGCCGTGCGCGGCCGCGCCCCCGCGCGCGTCGATCAGAAAGTCCTCGGACAGGTGCGTGGTCGTGATCACCGGCTCCTGGCCCGCCATCGCCGCAGCGGTGCGCAGCAGGGTGGCGAGCTGGCGGATGTTGCCGGGCCAGTGGTAGCTCTGCATCAGCCGGATGACCTCCTCGTCGAGCCGGGGCATGCAGCCGCGGCACTCGCGCTTGAGCAGCCGCTCGGCCAGCACCATCAGGTCGCTGCGCTCGCGCAGCGGCGGCAGTTGCACGACCAGGCCGTTGAGGCGGTAGTACAGGTCCTCGCGGAAGCTGCGCGCGGCGATCATCTCGCGCAGCGGGCGGTGGGTCGCGCTGATCACGGCGACGTCCACCGCCATCGGCCGGCCGCCGCCCAGCGGCGTGATCTCGCGCTCCTGCAGCACGCGCAGCAGGCGGGCCTGCAGCGCCAGCGGCATGTCGCCGATCTCGTCGAGGAAGAGCGTGCCGCCGTGGGCCTGCATCACCTTGCCGGGGCAGCCCTTGCGGCGCGCGCCGGTGAAGGCGCCTTCCTCGTAGCCGAACAGCTCGGACTCGATCAGGCTTTCCGGGATCGAGGCGCAGTTGACCGCGACGAACGGGCCCTCGGCACGCTTGCTGGCCTGGTGGATCGCGCGGGCCAGGACCTCCTTGCCGCTGCCGGTCTCGCCCTGGATCAGGATCGCGATGTCGCGGTCGAGCACGCGTTGCACGCGATCGATCACGGCCTCCATCGCGGTGTCGCCGGTCTGCAGCTGGCGCAGGCTGGGCACGGCGGCCGGCGGCGCGGCCGGCCGCGGCGCCTCCGGGCTGACCTCGGCGGGGCGCTCGGCCCCCGGCTCGCCGGTGATCGGGCGCGGCTCCGGCGCGGCCTCGGTGTTGGTACCGGCGCTGCCGCGGTGCTGCCAGTGCGGCCAGCTGAAGCGCGCGATCGCGTGCACCGGGCGGCCGTCCGGCAGGCGCAGCGGCAGCGGCGTCGCGAGCGCCGAGCTGAAGTGGTCGACCAGCATGCCCAGGGTGACGCCGAACAGGCCGGTCAGCGAGTTCATCCGCAGGCCGGCGCCGGACATGTTCAGCAGGTCGAGCGCGGCGCGGTTGGCACCCTGCAGCTTGCCGTCGGGCCCGACGGCAACGATGCCTTCCATCAACGTGCCCAGGTATTCCGCGCGGCCGTGGAAGTGCAGCCGCAGCGACTGGCGCGAGTCCTCGAGCAGCCAGTGGTTCTGGATCATGCGCGCGGACATGTGCACCAGGCCCATGGTGTGCGTGTGGAAGCTGTGGTGGTCGCCGGTCACGTCGAGCACGCCGACGACGTTGCCGCGCGGATCGCAGATCGGCGAGGCGGAGCAGGTCAGGAAGTGGTTGGCGTGCATGTAATGCTCGTCGGCGTGGACGAGCGTGGGCCGTTCGGTGATCAGCGAGGTGCCGATCGCGTTCGTCCCCTTGCTCGCCTCGCTCCAGTTCACGCCGGGGGCCAGCGCGATCTTCGAGGCGCGGGCGAGGAAATCGTCGTGGCCGACCGAGTGCAGCACCGTGCCCTGCACGTCCGTCAGCAGCACCATGCTCTGGGTCGCGAGCACCTGCTCGAGCAGCATCTCCATCACCGGCACCGAGTGCACCGACAGGCGCCGGTTGCGCTCGCGTGCGACGGCCAGGTCGGCGCGGATCAGCGGGGCATGGTCGGGCGCGCGGATCGGGCTGATGCCCAGCGTGTTGCAGCGCTCGTGCGACTGCAGGATCGTGTCGGTGTGGCCCGGATCCAGCGGCAGCCAGGCGGCGGTGGCCACGCGCCCGAAGGTCGGCACGCGGCCGTCGCGGGTCGCGTGCCGTGGGGCTGGAAGGTTCGCCATGCTGTCTCCTGCCGCGCATGCGGGGTGCCGGGCGCTGAACGGCCGCGCGCCGGGGTGTTCGGGTGCCAAACGCTTCATCGGCACGATGAAGCGGATGTTAAAAAGGCTGGAAGGGACAAACCATGCCTCGCTTGTCCGGGGCATTGCAGCGGAATTGTGCTCCGGGATGCTCCATATGGGAGCAAACTGTCGGGATGACCCCCGGTCATCGGATCATCCGGGGCCCGCGTTGTGCGGTGGCACATCGCTTGCACTTTCGCTCCGCTTCCCGTCACCGTCTTGGAGTTCCTCGCGCATGAGCTTGCATCCGACTTTCACCCGTGCCGGCCTCGTTGCCGTGCTCCTCGCCGCCTGCGGCGCCGCTTTCGCCCATGGCGACGTGACCCCCCAGCCGGTCGACACCGCAGGTCTGCCGTCGCTCGGCGATGACTGGAAGACCGAGAACCCGTTCCGCGGCAACGCCGACGCGGCCAAGATCGGCGCCTCGGCCTACGGCGGCAATTGCGCCGCCTGTCACGGCATCGAGGCCATCTCGGGCGGCATCACGCCGGACCTGCGCAAGCTCGACGGCGAATGCGCCGCGCTCGCCGACGCCGGCAAGAAGGCCGCCTGCGTCAAGGAGATCGACGAGTACTTCATCAACACCGTCCGCAAGGGCAAGCAGCGCAACGGCGCCTTCAAGATGTTCCCCTTCGAGGGCAAGCTGAACCAGGAAGCGATGTGGGCCATCAAGACCTATCTCGAGTCCCGTCGCGAGAAGCCGCTGTGACCGACCGTCGCCGGCTGTTGGCCGCCGCCTGCGCTTCGCTGGCCGGCGCCGCCTGGGCGCAGTCCGAGCCGAGCGCACTCGAGAAGGTGCTCAAGCGCGGCAGCCTGAGCGTCGCCGTCTACCAGGACATGCCGCCCTTCTACGACAAGGGGGCGGGCATCGATGTCGAACTCGCCGCGGCGCTGGCCGAGGGGCTGGGCGTCAAGTCCAGCCTGCTGGCCCTGCGTGCCGACGAGAGCCTCGAGGACGACCTGCGCCACGCCGTCTGGAAGGGTCACTACCTCGGCTGGGGCCCGGCCGACGTGATGCTGCACGTGCCGGTCGACCGCCCGCTGATCGAGTTGGTGCCGCAGGTCTCCATCTTCGGCCCCTATTACCAGGAGCGCGTGATGCTCGCCTGGGACCGCGAACGCGGGCCGGTGCCCGAGTCGCTGATGGCGCTCAAGGGGCAGCCGCTCGTCGTCTCGGGCATCTCGCTGCCCGGCTGGCTGATGATCGGCGCCGAGGGCGGCATGCTGCGCGAGACGCTCAAGACTCAGTTCCCGCACGGCGTGGCGGCGGCACAGGCGCTGCTGGCCGGCGAGGCGGTCGCGGCGGCGGGCCTGGCCTCCGAGCTCGAGTCGGTGCTGGCCGGCCAGTCGCGCTACGCGATCATCCCGATCCCCTCGCCGCGCGCGCCGCGCGACGGCTGGGCGGTCGGCATGGCCGTCAAGAAGGGCGCGACGGACCTCGCCCAGGCGCTGCAGAAGCGCTTGAACGAGCTGGCCACCGGCGGCCAGCTGCGCGCGATGTTCGAGCAGCGCGGCATCCGCTGGCACCCGATGCAGGGCTGATCAGAACGCGCGGCCCTTGCGGTACTGCGCATGGGCGCGCCGCGCGAGCGGCGTGACCTGCGCCAGCGCCGCCAGCGAGCGCCCGGCGTGGGCGTGGCTGATCGCGAGGCCGAGCGCATCGGCGGCGTCCTTGCCGGGCTCGCCGGGCAGCGCGAGCAGCCGCGCGACCATGGCCTGGACCTGCTCCTTCTTCGCCTGGCCGTGGCCGACCACGGCCTTCTTCATCTGCAGCGCGGTGTACTCCGACACCGCCAGCCCGCCCGAGACCAGCGCCGCGAGCGCCGCGCCGCGCGCTTGGCCGAGCAGCAGCGTCGACTGCGGGTTGACGTTGACGAACACGATCTCGACGGCCGCGCAGTCGGGCGTGTAGCGCGTCATCACCTCGCGCACCCCCTCGAAGATCAGCTTGAGCCGGCCCGGCAGGTCGCCGTTGGGGAGCGCGCCGGTCGTGATCGTGCCGCTGGCAACGTAGTGCAGGCGCGGGCCCGTCGCCTCGATGACGCCGAACCCCGTCGTTCTGAGCCCCGGGTCGATGCCGAGGATCCTCATGAGGCGACACTCCGTCGGTGTTCGGCGCGGCAAGGGCTTCGGTGCAGGCGCATGTCCGCGCCAGCGGACGTGAAGCCGCGCAGCGGCGGGCCGAAACCAAGACCCGTCGTCCGGCGTCCGGGGTCGATGCCGAGGATTCTCATCGGCTCAGATTCTCAGCTCGAAGTACCAGCGCACCGAGTGGAAGAACACCGGCGCCGCGAAGCACAGCGGCGCGACACGGTCGAGCAGCCCGACCGCGCCGGTGACCGAGGCGCGGTGGCCCCACCAGCGCACCCCGGCGTCGCGCTTGAGCGCCCGCATCACGAACTCGCCCAACGTGCCGCAGCCGGCCGCGAGCACGGCCATCGCGACCGCCTGCAGGGGCTTGAACGGCGTGATCCAGTACAGCAGCCCGCCGACCAGCCCGGCGCTCAGTGTCCCGAGGACCCAGGCGCGCAGGCTGAAGCTGCGGCTGATCCGGCGCGCGAGCGGGCGGCGGCGCAGGCGCCGGCTCGCGAGCGCCTGCGCGATCTGCGCGATGCCGACGACGACGACCAGGAAGAACACCAGGAAGGCGCCCCGGTCCGGCGCGCGCGGGAACTGCAGCAGCAGCAAGGCCGGCGCGTGGCTCAGGCCGTAGACGCACACGGTCAGGCCCCACTGGAGCTTGGCGGTGCGTTCGAGGAAACGCTCGGGGTCGCCGGCCAGCGCGCTGAGCACCGGGAGCGCGAGAAAGACGTAGACGGGGATCAGGACCGTGAACAGGTCGAAGAGGCGCGTGCCGACCAGGGTGAACTGCAGCGGCAGCACGACGAAGAAGGCCAGCAGCAGGCTGCGGTGGTCGCTGCGGCGCGTGTGCATCAGCGTGATGTATTCGCGCAGCGCCACGAAGGCGACGCCGCCGAACAGCAGCGTCGCGCCGAGCGGCCCCGACACCCAGGCAAGCCAGAACAGCGCCGCGAACGCCCACACCGCGCGCAGCTCGCGCAGCCAGCGCTCGAAGTCCTCGCGCTGCGCCGCGTCGCGCTCGCGCAGCGAGGCCAGCCAGGACAGCGCGCTGACCAGCAGCAGCGCGCCGAACAGCAGCAGGAACAGCAGACCGACCTGCTCGCCGGCGTTCAGCTGCCGCAAGCTGCTCATGCGGCCACCGCCTCCAGCGCGATCACCGCGTCACGCGCGCGCTCGAGGAAGGCGCGCTTGTCCTCGCCCGGCCGCGGCGGCACGATCGGCGCGCCGAAGCTCACCGAGCACAGGATCGGCACCGGCAGCACCTCGCCCTTGGGCATGACGCGCTGCACGTTGTCGATCCACGCCGGCACCAGCACGACCTGCGGGAACTGATCGGCCAGGTGGTACAGGCCGCTCTTGAACGCCGCCGGCAGGCCGCCGCTGCCGCGCGTGCCCTCGGGGAAGATCACCAGCGAGTCGCCCCGCCGCAGCGCCTCGATCAGCGGCTCGAGCGGGTCCTGGTCGTCGCTGCGCTGGCGGTTCACGTAGACCGCGTTGAACACGTCGCGCGTGATCCAGTGGCGCAGCCGGCCCGCGGTCCAGTAGTCCTTCGCGGCGATCGGCCGCGTGCGGGCGCGCAGTTCGCGCGGCAGCGCGGCCCAGATCAGCAGCCAGTCGAGATGGCTCTGGTGGTTGGCGAAATAGATGCGCTGCTCGGCCTTCGGCGCGCAGCCGACCCAGTGGCCCTGCGCGCCGGTGATCAGCCGCGCGGCGCACGACAGCGCGAGCCCGGCGGCCTCGGCGGCGAAGGACATGGGCGCGCCGCGCCGCGGGGCCTCAGTGGCGGAAGTGCCGCACGCCGGTCAGGACCATCGCGATGCCGCGCTCGTCGGCCGCCGCGATCACCTCCTCGTCCTTGACGCTGCCACCCGGCTGGATCACGCAGGTCGCGCCGGCGTCGGCCAGCACGTCGAGGCCGTCGCGGAAGGGGAAGAAGGCGTCGCTGGCGACGCAGGAGCCGGCCAGCGTCAGCCCGGCATGCTGGGCCTTGATGCTGGCGATGCGCGCGCTGTCGAGCCGGCTCATCTGGCCGGCGCCGACGCCCAGCGTCATGCCGCCGCCGCAGAACACGATCGCGTTGCTCTTGACGAACTTCGCGACCGTCCAGGCGAACAGCAGGTCGGCGGTCTGCGCCGCGGTCGGCGCCTTCTTGGTGACCAGCTTCAGGTCGGCTTGCGCCAGTTCGTGGTTGTCGGCGCTCTGGATCAAGAGGCCCGAGCCGACGCGCTTGACGTCATGCGCGTTCAGCCCGCGCGACCAGGCGTCCTTCGCGTCGCGCTGGATGCCGTCGAGCGGGATGCGCAGCACGCGGGTGTTGGCCTTGGCCTTGAAGACGGCCAGCGCGCCCTCGGTGTAGGCGGGGGCGATCAGCACCTCGACGAACTGCTTCGCGACGGCCTGGGCGGCGGCCTCGTCGACCACCGTGTTGAAGGCGATGATGCCGCCGAAGGCCGAGGTCGGGTCGGTCTTGAAGGCCTTGCCGTAGGCCTCGGCGCTGCTTGCGCCGAGCGCGACGCCGCAGGGGTTGGCGTGCTTGACGATCACGCAGGCCGGGGTGGCGGCGTCGAAGCTCTTGACGCATTCCCAGGCCGCGTCGGCGTCGGCGATGTTGTTGTACGAGAGCTCCTTGCCCTGCAGCTGCACCGCGGTGACCAGCGAGCCGGGCGCGGGGTGCAGGTCGCGGTAGAAGGCTGCGGCCTGGTGCGGGTTCTCGCCGTAGCGCAGGTCCTGCAGCTTGACGAAGCGGCCGTTGCTCTGGGCCGGGAACTCGGCCTTCGTGCCGTCCGGGCGCAGCGCCGACAGGTGGTCGCTGATCGCGGCGTCGTAGTTGCTGATGCGGTTGAAGGCCGCGACCGCGAGCGCGAAGCGCGTCGCCTCGCTGACCCGGCCATCGCGTTGCAGCTCGGCGATCACGCCCGCGTACTGCGCCGCGTCGGTCAGCACCGCGACGTCCTTCCAGTTCTTGGCCGCCGAACGCACCATCGCCGGGCCGCCGATGTCGATGTTCTCGATCGCCTCTTCCAGCGTGCAGCCGGGCTTCGCGACGGTGGCCTCGAAGGGGTAGAGGTTGACCACCAGCAGGTCGATCGTCGCGATGCCGTGGGTGCTCAGCGCGGCCATGTGCTCGGGCACATCGCGGCGCGCCAGCAGGCCGCCGTGGATCTTCGGGTGCAGCGTCTTGACGCGGCCGTCGAGCATCTCAGGGAAGCCGGTGTGGTCGGCCACCTCGGTGACCGGCAGGCCGCTGTCGGCCAGCAGCTTGGCGGTGCCGCCGGTCGAGAGCAGCTTGACGCCCTGCGCATGCAGCGCGCGGGCTAGGTCGACGATGCCGGTCTTGTCGGAGACCGAGAGCAGGGCGGTGAGTTGGGTCATGGGGAAGGTGGTTACTTGATCAACTTGTGCTCGAGCAGCTTGCGGCGCAGCGTGTTGCGGTTGATGCCGAGCCATTCGGCGGCGCGCGACTGGTTGCCATCGGCGCGCTGCATCACCACGTCGAGCAGCGGCTTCTCGACGACCTGCATGACCATCTCGTAGACGGCATGCGGCTCGGCGCCGCGCAGGTCCTTGAAGTAGGTCTCGAGGCTCTCGCGGATGCAGGCGTCGATGTGCTTCTTGCTCATGCTGCTTCTTCTTCGGTCGCGTCGCCGGCAGGGGTCTCGGCCTGCGGCAGCCGGTCGTGCTCGACGGCCAGCCGGTCGAAATAGTCGCGGACCGCGGCGAGCTGGTCCTCGCAGCGCTCCAGCGCGTTCATGCGGGCGCGGAATAGCGCGCCGCCGGGCAGGCCGTGCACCGTCCAGCCGATGTGCTTGCGCGCGCTGCGCACGCCGGTGCCGGCGTCGTCCCAGCCGTACAGCGCGTAGTGGTCGCGCAGGTGCTCGAGCAGCCAGTCGCGCACCTCGAGCGTGGCCGGCTCGGGCGCTCGCTGGCCGGTCGCGAGGTAGTGCGCGATCTCGCGGAAGATCCACGGCCGCCCCTGCGCGGCGCGGCCGATCATCACGGCGTCGCAGCCGGTGCGCGCGAACACCGCGCGGGCGCGCTCGGGCGTGTCGATGTCGCCGTTGGCGACCACCGGGATGCGCACCGCGGCCTTGACCGCGGCAACGGTGTCGTACTCGGCGTGGCCGCGATAGCCCTGCTCGCGGGTGCGGCCGTGCACGGTGAGCATCGCGATGCCCAGGTCTTCCGCCGCACGCGCGAGCGCGAGCGCGTTGCGGTTCGAGGCGTCCCAGCCGGTGCGCATCTTCAGCGTCGCCGGCACGCCGCGCGCGGCGCAGGCGGTGACGACCGCCTCGACGATGCGCAGCGCCAGCGGCTCGTCCTTCATCAGCGCCGAGCCGGCGTAGACGTTGCACACCTTCTTGGCCGGGCAGCCCATGTTGATGTCGATGACCTGGGCGCCGCGCTCGATGTTGTAGGCCGCGGCCTCGGCCATCATGATCGGTTCGGTGCCGGCGATCTGCACCGCGATCGGCGCGACCTCGCCGGTGTGGTCGGCGCGCCGCGAGGTCTTCAGGCTGGCCCACAGGTCGCGCCGTGACGTGACCATCTCGCTGACCGCGTAGCCGGCGCCGAGGCGCTTGCACAGCATGCGGAAGGGCCGGTCGGTGACACCCGCCATCGGCGCGACGAAGAGCCGATTCGGAACCTCGACAGAGCCGATGCGCAAGGGGGACACGGGGGTGGGGCTGCTTAAAAAGAGGGCAGAGTATAGCGGCGCGGTCCACGCACGCGGACCGCGCCGGCGCGGCATTTCGATGCTGCGCTGCACCGTCACAATCGCGGCGCATGGACGCCTGGATCGAACCGCTGCTTGCGCTGCTGGCCCTGCCGAAATTCGGCCTGAGCACCGTGTTCGTCATCGCCTTCGTGTCGGCGACGCTGCTGCCGATGGGCTCCGAGCCGGCCGTGTTCGGGCTCATCAAGCTCAACCCCGAGCTGTTCTGGCCGGCGATCCTGGTCGCCACGGCCGGCAACACCCTCGGGGGCGCGCTCAGCTGGTGGATGGGCTGGGGCGTCGAGCGTGCGGTCGAGCGTGCGCGCCATCGTCCGATCGAGCACCGCGCGCTGCGCTGGCTGCAGCGCTTCGGGCCGCGGGCCTGCCTGCTGTCCTGGCTGCCGGTGGTCGGCGATCCGCTGTGCGCGGTGGCCGGCTGGCTGCGGCTGCCGTTCTGGCCCTGCCTGCTCTACATGGCGATCGGCAAGTTCGCGCGCTACCTGACGATGACGGTGCTGCTGCTCGGAGTGCTGCCGGGGCCGTTCCAGCCCTGAGGCGCACGGGCCGCTGAGCTCGCCGCTCGCGGGGGCGTGACCAGCGGGTGCCTTGGGTGGCGCAACGCGGTGGCCGGCACTAAAGTCATCTGCGCAAGCAAACGGACGAACATGCCATGGCCGCGCCCGCTGCCCCCGTCACCGTCGCGCTGCTGGCGCTGCCCGGCTGCTCATCGGCCGCGACGCTCTACGGCTTCTATGACGCGCTGGCCGGCACGCGGCGCGACTGGCAGCGGCTGCACGGCCGCGGCGCGGTCGACTCGCCGCTGCGCCCGCTGATCGTGACGCGCGACGGTGGCGCGACCGTCGCGGCCAACGGCCTGCCGATCGTGCCCGGCGCGGCCTGCGCCGATGTGCCCCAGCCCGACGTCGCCTGCATCACCGACCTGCAGGTGCCGCCCGACGAGCCGCTCGACGGACGCTTCGACGCCGAGGTCGACTGGCTGCGGGCGGTGCATGCGCGCGGCGCGACGCTGGCCTCGGCCTGCTCCGGCGCGCTGCTGCTCGCGCGCACCGGGCTGCTCGACGGGCTCGACGCGACCTCGCACTGGGCCTATTGCGGCGCTCTGCGCCGGCGCCACCCGACGATCCGCTGGCAGCCCGAGCGCGGGCTGGTCGTCGCCGGGCCGGGGCAGCGCCTGCTGATGGCGGGCAGCGGCGTCGCCTGGCACCTGCTGGTGCTGACGCTGATCGCGCGCTTCGCCTCGCCGGAGGAGGCGATGCAGGTCGCGCGGGTGCGGCTGTTCGACCTCCAGGCGGCCCCGCCGCAGGCCTATGCCTCGCTCAGCCGTGGCGAGGCGGTCGCCGATGTGGCGGTCGCGGCCGGCCAGCGCTGGGCCGCCGAGCACTACGCGCTCGAGAGCCCGGTCACGCGGATGGTCGCGCACTCGGGGCTGCCCGAGCGCAGCTTCAAGCGGCGCTTCACCCAGGCCACCGGCATGAGCCCGCTCGAGTATGTGCACACGCTGCGGCTCGAGGAGGCCAAGCAGAGGCTCGAGACCGGCAACGCGCCGGTCGAGGCGATCGCGCTCGAGGTCGGCTACCAGGACGCCAGCTTCTTCGGGCGCCTGTTCCACCGCAAGGTCGGGCTGACGCCGGCGCAGTACCGGCGGCGCTTCGGCGCGCTGCACCGCGCGCTGGAGGGCGCGGCCCGGCGGACCGGGTGAGCCGCGGTCGGCGGTCGCCTCAGCGGAACTGGCAGCCGCCGGGCTCGATCGCCCGGTTCAGCGCATGGACGTAGCGCTGCCCGTCCCAGCGGAACACCGCCAGGCAGCCGCCAGGGGTCGCGACGCCGAGATCGGCATGGCCGGCGGTCGACCCGCCGGTGGGCACGATCTCGACGCCCGGCGCCCAGCCCAGCCGCTCGCTCCAGCGGCCGTCGGGCTCGCGTTTGAACAGCGCGACGTTGCCGCGCGCCGTCTCGGCGAAGCAGGTCGAGGGGCCGACGAACAGCGCGAACTCGTCGCGGCCGTCACGGTCGACGTCGAGCCGCTCGATGGCGGGCCTGAACAGCGTCGCGCAGCCCGCGCGCTGCCAGCCGCCCTCGGCGGCCAGCAGGCCGGCGGCGGCATAGACCGCCGCCTCGTCACTGCCCGGGACCGGCGCCGCGACGCCGATCAGCGGCAGGGCCAGGGCGGCCGCAAGCAGCCCGCGCACGCGCGTCAGGGTGCCGCGCGCTTGCGCGAGGGCGCGGCCTTCTTGGCCACCACCGGCTGGGCCGCGGCCTTCTTCGCCGGGGCGGGCTTCGGCGCGAGCCTGGCGACTTGCTCCGTCAGCGCGTCGATGCGCGCGATCAGC
Organism: uncultured Methylibium sp.; assembly: GCA_964408005.1. Classification (GTDB taxonomy): domain Bacteria; phylum Pseudomonadota; class Gammaproteobacteria; order Burkholderiales; family Burkholderiaceae_C; genus Methylibium. Next base: position 8,863 of record CAYOXW010000026.1, on the reverse strand, counting down.
GCGTCGATGTCGCGGCTCGACGGCACGCCGAGCCGGCCCATCGCCTTGGCGACGCGCTCCTCGAAGATACTCTCGAGCCGGTCCCACTGCTGGCCGGCCTTGCTCTGCACGCCGTCGCTCAGGCGGGTCATCTTGTCGCTGACCTCGCTGAGCTTCTCCTCGGCCGCCGCCTGGGTCTTGCGCTGGATCGACAGCCCTTCCTTGACCAGCGCGTCGAACACCTTCGTGCCCTCGCCCTGGGCCTTGGCGAAGGCGCCGAGGCCGGCCTGCCAGATCTCCTGCGCCGACTCGCGGACCGCGCTGGCGAACTGGTTGTCGAGCAGGTGCGCGACCGAAGGCGCACCCGCGGGAGCCGCCGACGGTTCGGCAGCGGTTTTCTGCGGCTTCTTGACCATGTCTGTCGTCCTCGGTTGGTGCGTCGCCCGGCGCGGGCCGCCCTGCGGCCAACTATAGAAGCGCCGTCTAGAAGCGGCTGCCTAAAGCGGCCCCGGACAGGCGGCGTACGGGCCTCATGCCGGCGCGGCGGCGCGGCAGCGGTTGATCTCGATCGAGGCGTGCGCGACGGCCGGCAGCCCGGCGAGGCGCTCGCGGTAGGTGTCGGCGGGCAGCGGCGCGTCGGCCACCAGCGTCGCATGCACCGCGAAGCCGGTGTCGCTGACGCGCCAGAGGTGCAGGTCGGCGACGCGCGCATCACCGTCGGACTCGAGCCGCTCGCGCACCTGGGCGGCCAGCGGGTCGTCCATCTCGCGGTCGAGCAGGATGGTCGTGGTGCGCTGCAGCAGCCCGAAGGACCAGACCGCGATCAGTGCGGCGCCGGCCAGGCCGATCATCGGATCGAGCCAGCCCCAGCCCGCGTACTTGCCGGCCAGCAGCGCGACGATCGCCAGCACCGAGGTCGCGGCATCGGCCAGCACGTGCAGGTAGGCCGCGCGCAGGTTCAGGTCCCCCGGGGGAGGCTCATGCTCGTGCCCGTGCCCGTGCCCGTGCCCGTGCCCGTGATCGGCGGGGTGCGCGTGGTGGTGGGCATGGCCGTGAGCCGCGCCCTGCGCCGGCGCGGCATGCAGCAGCCGGGCGCAGACCAGGTTGACCCCGAGTCCCAGCACCGCGACCGCGAGCGACTCGTCGTAGGCCACGGCGCGCGGCGACCACAGCCGCAGCAGGGACTCGAGCGCGATACCCAGCGCCACGACGCCGAGCAGCACCGCGCTGGTGTAGGCGCCGAGCACCTCGACCTTCCACGGCCCGAACGAGAAGCGCGTGTCGCCGGCCCAGCGCCGCACCAGCGCGTAGCTCAGCGCGGCGACGCCGATCGCCGCCGCGTGCGTGCCCATGTGCCAGCCGTCAGCGAGCAGCGCCATCGACTGCCACCACCAGCCGGCGGCGATCTCGGCCAGCATCATCGTGAGGGTGATCGCGATCACCCAGTGCGTGCGGCGTTCGGCACCGCGCCGATCGGCCGCGTAGTCGTGGCGGTGTTGCCAGGGGCTCAGGTCGTGGGCATGCATGAAGGAAGCTTACGCCGCCAGCAGCGGCTGCACGAAGGCGAACCAGCCCCCGACGACGAACAGCGCGACCGAGGCGAGGTAGACGCGCCGCGACAGCGCCCGGGTGCGCAGGCAGGCCGCGCGCCGCGCCGGCTCGACCGGGCAGGGCGCCGAGCGTGCGCGCCACTGCAGCGCGCCGGCGAGCAGCAGCATCGCGGCGGCGGTGCCGAACACCGTGCCCTTGTGCTCGCTGAGCCAGACGAGCTGCGGCAGCGCGGCGACCAGCGCGGACAGCGCCGCGCCGGCGCCCAGCGCCACCAGCAGCGCCGGCAGCGCGCAGCACACCAGCGTGCCGCCGCTCGCGAACAGCGAGGCGCAGGCGCTCCACGCGCCGGCGCGCAGCGGGTCGGCACCGCTCATGGCTTGGCCTTCGCGGCGGCGCGCAGCGCCTCGACCGTGTCGGCCACGGTCTCGACCTTCACCACGTCGTAGCCGGCGTCCTTGACCTCGGCGCGGACCTTGTCGACGTCGAGGGTCTGGCCGTCCTTGACCTGCACCGCGACGATCTTGTCGGCGAGATTGACGTAGACCGCCTCGGTCTGCGGCATCGCCTTGAGCTTCTTCTCGATGCCCTGCGCGCAGAACGCGCAGACCATGCCGTTGACGGTGAGCTTGGTGGTGGTGGCGGCCTGGGCCGCGGTGGCTGCCAGCGCGGCAGCGAGCACGAGGAGGGTGCGCTTCATGATCGCGCTCCTTTCAGAAGATGTGCATGACATTGAAGCGGGCGTCGCCGTCCTGGTTGGCGCCCGCCTCGACGAACCAGCCCTTGTTGATGAACCTCAGCATCGGCGTCCACTCGACCTTTTCGGACAGGCCGCGCATGCGCCGTGCCTCGACCACGAGCCAGGGCTGGGTGTCCTCGTAGTCGACCTCGTAGAAGGAGAAGCCCGCGCGCAGCGCCGCGTAGTCGTGCTGGAGGCCCTCGGCGCGGTACAGCCGCGCGAAGGCGGCGACGTAGACGCGCGTGGTCTCGTAGTCGAGCTGCAGGCCCGGCGCGAGCAGCGTGCGGGTGCCGGAGAAGTCGTTGCCGCGGACGCCGCCCAAGCCCATCACGAACCAGGCGTTGGCCTGGGCGTGCGGCAGGTTGATGCGGTGCAGCAGGCGGGTGTAATTGAGCTCGACGACCTCGCGCGTCAGGCGGTCGTCGTCGGAGCGCATGTACAGGCCGCCGACGCCGAGCGCGTCGCGCGCGGTGTAGGCGTGGTTGACCCAGGCCTCGCGCCAGCGCGGCCCGAAGTCGCCCATCGCCATCTGGCTGTCCTTGAAGCCCATCGGGCCGGCCTGTACCGCGCCGGCCGCGGCCAGCAGCAGTGCAGCGGCGGCCCGGCGCCTCTTCACGGCAGCCGCTCCAGCGTGACGGCGATGCGGTCGGCCGCCGTCGCGCCGCTCCACATCCAGCAGTAGTCCTGGTCGAGCGTCACCTCCAGCGTGCCCTCGCCGGCCGCGGCCTGGGTCTGCACCGGCATGCGCACGGCCTTGCCCTCGTGGTAGTGGATGTTGAACTTCAGCGGCTGCGCGGCCTGCCAGCGCCAGCGGATGCGCTCGCCCTGCTTCAGCGCGGTGCAGGCCTCGGCGAACTGCTTCGGCGCGATCGCGAGCGCGGCCTGCCAGCGACCCTGGGCGTCCCAGGCCACCGGCACGAGCTCGGCCTGCGCGGCCAGCGGCAGTGCCACCAGCAGCAGCGCGACGGCGCCGAGTCGCCGCACTTCAGTGGCGCGTCCAGGCACGATGCGCCCTGCCGAGTGGCCGCCGCGCCCCGGCTTTGCCGGGACGCCAGCGGCGCCCCCTGGAGGGGGCGCGGCGAAGCCGCAACGGGGGTGGTTCACTTCACCACCTCGATCGCGGTGACGGTGTAGGCGCCGCCGATCTTCTCGGCCGCGAAGCGCACCTTGTCGCCTTCCTTGACCTTGGCGAGCAGCGCCGGGTCCTTGACGCGGAACACCATGCCGCTGCCCATCGGCGGCATGTCCAGGTGCTTGATCTCGCCGTGCTTCAGCGTGATCTTGTTCTGCGCGGTGTCGATCTTGCGCACCTCGCCCTCGGTCAGGGCCTGGGCCAGCGCCAGGGGGGCGGCGCCGAGCAGCAAGGAGGCGGCGAGCAGTCGTCGGATCATCGGTTCTCTCCTGGGTGGGGGTCAGCGGTAGCTCTGGTAGACGGCGGTCGAGCCGTCGCGGCGCAGCAGCAGCACGTCGTAGGGGTCCCGGCGGCCGCCGTATTCGGGGCCGTCCATGCCGGGCGAGCCGATGGGCATCGCCGGCACCGCGAGGCCGACCGCGGCCGGCTGCTCCTTCAGCAGGCGCTGGATCTCGCGCGCCGGCACATGGCCCTCGATCGCGTAGCCGCCGACGCGCGCGGTGTGGCAGGAGCCGTAGGCGAGCGGGATGCCGAGCGCGGCGCGCGCGTCGGTGTTGCCCTGCTCGTAGGCCCGGACCCGCAAGCCGTGGGCCTCGAGGTGGCGGATCCAGTCCTTGCAGCAGCCGCAGGTCGGGCTCTTCCAGACCTCGACGAGCGGCGCCGCGTCGGCCCGGGCCGGCGGCAGGAAGGCGGCGCCCAGCAGCGCGATCAGCGTGCGGCGGTTGGGGTGACGGGTCATCTCAGGAACTCCTCTTGCTCGCGGGCGCGACGACGATGCGACCCACCATGCCGGCCTGGTAATGGCCGGCGATCAGGCAGGCGAAGTCGAACGCGCCGGCGCGGTTGAAGGTCCAGACGATCTCGCCCGTCTTGCCGGGCGGAACATGGACCATCCAGGGCTCGTCGTGCTCCATGTCGGGGAACTTCATCATCAGCGCGGCGTGGGCGTCGTTCTCGGCCTTCGTGCCGATGACGAATTCATGCAAGGCCTGGCCGTCGTTGCGGATCGTGAAGCGCAGCGTCTCGCCCTCGCGCACCTCGATGCGGTCGGGCGTGAAGCGCATCGCGTCGCTCATGCGGACCTCGACGGTGCGGCCGGCGGTGCGGGCGTCGCCGGCGATGCCCCAGGGCTTCTGCTCGTGGGCGACGGCGGCCTTCGGTGTATGGGCCGTGTCGCCATGAGCCTGCGGCACGGCCGGCAGCAGCGCCACGGCGAGGATCAGTGCGTGCTTCATCGGAATCCCTTCAATGCCGGCCATGCCCGCGCGGTTTGCGGACCTGGACCTCGATGTCACCCGCCGGCATGTTGCGCGCCGGCATCGCGGCCGGACCCGGCGAGCCGCTGCGTGCCGGCTCGGCCAGCGTCCCGGTCCATTCATAGGCCTGCGTGCCGGGCGGGTGGCGGAACCAGCCCGGGTCCTGGTAGTCGCCCGGCTTCTGGTCGCGCCGCACCTTCAGCAGCGTGAACATGCCGCCCATCTCCAGCGAGCCGTAGGGGCCGTCGCCGCTCATCATCGGCGCGGTGTTGTCGGGCAGCGGCATCTCCATCTCGGCCATGTCGGCCATGCCGCGCTCGCCCATCACCATGTAGTCGGGGATCAGCTGGGTGATCTTGCGTGCCACCTCGCGGTGATCGACGCCGATCATCGTCGGCACGCCATGCCCCATCGCGTTCATCGTGTGGTGGCTCTTGTGGCAGTGGAAGGCCCAGTCGCCCTCCTCGTTGGCGACGAAGTCGAGCTGGCGCATCTGGCCGACCCCGATGTCGGTCGTCACCTCGTCCCAGCGGGTCGACTTCGGCGTCGGGCCGCCGTCGGTGCCGGTGACCTGGAACTCGTGGCCGTGCACATGGATCGGGTGGTTGGTCATCGTCAGGTTGCCGACGCGGATGCGCACCTTGTCGTTCTTGCGCACGTTCAGCGTGTCGATGCCGGGGAAGACGCGGCTGTTCCAGCTCCACAGGTTGAAGTCGAGCATGGTCATGATCTTGGGCGTGTAGGCGCCGGGCTCGATGTCGTAGGCATTGAGCAGGAAGCAGAAGTCGCGGTCCACCGGATCGATCAGCGGGTGCTTCCGTCCGTTGTCAACGCGCGGGTGCGTGACCCAGAAGCCCATCATGCCCATCGCCATCTGCACCATCTCGTCGGCATGCGGGTGGTACATGAAGGTGCCGGGGCGGCGCGCCACGAACTCGTAGACGAAGGTCTTGCCCGAGGGAATGGCCGGCTGATTCAGCCCGGCCACGCCGTCCATGCCGTTGGGCAGGCGCTGGCCGTGCCAGTGGATGCTGGTGTGCTCGGGCAGCTTGTTGGTGACGAAGATGCGCACGCGGTCGCCCTCGACAACTTCGATCGTCGGCCCCGGGCTCTGGCCGTTGTAGCCCCACAGGTGGGCCTTGAAGCCGGGTGACATCTCGCGCACCACCGGCTCGGCGACCAGGTGGAACTCCTTGACGCCGTTGTTCATGCGCCAGGGCAGCGTCCAGCCGTTGAGCGTGACGACCGGGTTGTAGGGGCGACCGGTACTGGGCAGCAGCGGCGGCATCGTGTCGGGTGAGGTCTGCAGCACCGGCTCGGGCAGCGCGGCCATCGCGACTTTGCTGACGGCGGCGGCGCTGACGGCCGCGGTGACCGCGCCGGCACCGCCGAGGAAATTGCGTCGTGAAACCATGGGTGTGTCCTTCTTGGGGTTCAGTGGCCGCCGCCGGCATCGCCGGCTGACGCGCCCGCGCCGACTGCCATGGCCGCGCCCGACAGCTCGGGCTTGCCGATCAGCGCCATCTCGAGGTCGGCTTGCGCCAGCCAGAAGTCGCGCAGCGACTCGATGTAGGCGTTGACGCTGGCGATCTGCGAGCGGGTGTCGGCGAGCAGCTCGAACACGCCGATCAGCATGCCGTTGTAGCGCAGCACGTTCTCCTCGGCGATGCGCCGGCGCAGCGGCAGCAGCGCGTCGCGGTGATGGGTCGCGATATCCCAGGCACTGCGGTAGGCCGCATAGGCCTCGCGGACCTCGGAGCGCGCGTTGACGGCGGTCTCGGCGGCGCGCTCCAGCGTCTGCCGGTACTGCCCCTCGGCGCGCGCGCGGCGCGCGTCGCCGCTGTCGAAGATCGGCAGCTCGAAGCCGATCTCCCAGCCGCTCTGGTGCGCCGCGCCGGTCTCGCTGTTGCGCTGCAGCCCGAGGTCGAGCACGTTGACGAAGCGCGTCGCCTGCGTCAGCCCGAGCGCGCGGGCCGCGTGCTCGGCACCGAGCTTCGCGGCCTGCACGTCCAGGCGCTGGGCGATCGCGCGGCGTTCGAGGTCGGGCAGTTCGTCGGCCTGGCCGGGCAGGTCGGGCAGCCGCTCGGGCAGCGTGAACGCGGTCTGCGCGCCCCACAGGCCGAGCGCGCGCGCCAGGCGCTCGCGCGCCGCGACCCGGGCGCGCTCGGCGTGCGCGAGGTTCAGCGTCGCCTCGGCGTAGAAGCCCCGCTCGCGCAGGTGCTGCAGCGCGCTGAAGTTGCCGACCTCGGCCATGCGGCGCGCCAGCTCGGCGCCGGCCTCGGCGGTCTCGCGCACCTGGCTCCGGTAGCGCACCGTCTCCTCGGCGGCGACCGCCTGCACCTGGGCCTTGCGCGCCTCGCCGGCCACCGCAAGCACCTGCAGCACGGCCAGGCGCTGGGCCTGCTCGAGGCGGCGTGCCTCGCGTTCGCGCGCCCAGGGCGCCGTGAGCAGGCGCAGCAGGTCGAGGTGCAGGCTGCGTTCGATCTCCACCGTGTCGCCGCGCTCGAGCCGCGTGTAGCCGAAGCCGGGGTTGGGCAGCCGCAGGGCCTGCACCACCTCGGCCTCGGTGATGCCGAGCTGCTCGAAGGCGGCCTGCAGGCCGCGTTGGTTCAGCAGCGCCACCTGCACCGCCGCGTCGGCGCTCAGCGGCCGGGCCAGCAGTTCGGCGACCCGCGCGTCGGCCGCGGCGCGCTGCGCGGGACTGCGGATCCAGACGAGGGGCTCGCCGAGGTGCTCGCGCGTCGCCTGCTCCACCGGTCCGAAGCCCCGGTCGGGGCTGAGGTTCGCGCAGCCGGCCAGCCACAGCGCCAGCGCGGCCATCGGCCAGAAGCGTCCTTGCATCGCGGCTCCTCAGTGGTGGTGTGCCGGCGCCGGCGCCGGGGACGGCTGCGACGCACCAGCGGCCGGCGCATGCGCCTCGCGGGCGTAGCTGCGCCAGCCGCCGATGCGCGCGACGGTGGCGTTCGAGGCCGGCCACGGCGCGACGGCCGGCTCGCCCGGGCGGCGATGGCTGGCGACGACCGATTCGTGCCGCGGCGCCGGCACGGCGGCGGTGGCTTCCAGCGGATCGGGGCGGGGCTGGGCCAGCGCGGCGGCGGCCAGACCCAGAAGCGGCGCAGGGCGCAGCAGACGGAGGAAGGCGAACATGAGGACCTCGCTCGACAGCCGTGGGGCCACGGCCGCGCGGCGGCCGGGGGCGACGGGTGGGGACGGCGCGGGCCCGAGGGGGCCGCGCCGCGCGGATCAGGCGAGGCGGCCGCGAGGAGGGCGTTCGAGACCGCCGATCATGCGGCGGCCGGTGTCCTGCGCGGCGATCGGCCGGGGAGGCGCGACCGGCAGGTCGAGGGTCGCGACCGGCAGCGACGTCGGCAGGGCCAGGGTCGCGTGGCACCAGTCGCAGGACTGGCACGTCCCCAGGGCCGCGGCCGGCGTGGCTGCTTCATGGCAGGGCGGGTGGGCGGCCGCGGCGGGGGCGGACGCCGCCTCGCTCGCGAGGGCTTGCGCCACGACCGCCGGCGCGGTCGGGAGCCCCATGACGCCGACCGCCCAGCCGCGCAGGGGCAGCAGGGCCATCATCAGCCAGAGGATCCAGGTCGCGCGTCGCATGGTCGACAGTGTAGGCCGCGGGTGCGAGCGCCGCGCGGCACGAGAAGTTCCGTCGCGCCCGGCGAGCCCCGGCTGCGCCGGGGGTGAACCCTAGAATTCGAGACCTCCGACGCTCCGACCCGCATCCCGCCATGGCCACGCCCGATCCCGCCGACACCCTGTCTTCCATCGCGCCGCGCGACAAGGCCGAGATCCTGGCCCAGGCGCTGCCCTACATCCGCCGCTTCCACGGCAAGACCCTGGTCATCAAGTACGGCGGCAACGCGATGACCGACCCGGCGCTGCAGCAGGACTTCGCCGAGGACGTGGTGTTGCTCAAGCTCGTCGGCATGAACCCGATCGTCGTGCACGGCGGCGGGCCGCAGATCGACGATGCGCTGGCGCGCGTCGGCAAGAAGGGCACCTTCATCCAGGGCATGCGCGTGACCGACGAGGAGACGATGGAGGTCGTCGAGTGGGTGCTCGCCGGCCAGGTGCAGCAGGACATCGTCGGCCTGATCAATGCCGCCGGCGGCAAGGCCGTGGGCCTGACCGGCCGCGACGGCGGGCTGATCCGCGCGCAGAAGCTGAAGATGCTCGACAAGAACGACCCGAGCATCGAGC
>CAYOXW010000025.1:0-23096 GCA_964408005.1 uncultured Methylibium sp. | reverse complement strand
GGTCGTTGATGCGCAGCTTGGGCATCACGTCGGGGTTGAGCACGACCTTCCAGCCGCGGCCCGACTTCTGCACGATCACGTCGGGCACGATGATGTTGGCCTCGGCGCGCGAAAACGGCCGCCCGGGCTTGGGCTCCAGCACGGTGATGAGCGCCTGCGCCTGCTTGACCAGCTCTTCATCGGCCCCGGTCACCGCCATCAGCTTCTTCAGATCGCGCCGCGCCAGGAGCTCCAGGTGGTGCTTGCAGATCATGATCGCGATCATCTGCGCCTCGCTGCGTGGCAGCAGCCGCAGTTGCAAGGTCAGGCACTCGGGCAGGTTGCGCGCACCGACACCGACCGGATCCATGTTCTGCAACCACTTCAGCGCGCAGCCCAGACGCTCCATCAGTTCCTCGTGCCGCTCCGCATCGTCGCCGGCCAGGGCCTCGGCGATGTCTTCCAGGCTGTCGGCCAGGTAACCGTCGCCGTCGAGGGATTCGATCAGCACCTCGATGGCGGCGGCATCTTCGGGCGACAGGCGCATGCCGAGCAACTGGGCCCGCAGGTGTTCCTGCAGACTGGTTTGTGCCGGATTGCGGTCTTGCGGGTCGAAGTCTTCGCCGTCGTTGTTGGTGCCCGACTTGCCCGGCGTTTCACGGATGCCGTCGAAGTCATCGCGCTCGGTGCCGTTTTCCCAGTCGTCGCGCTCGGTGGTGCCGAAGTCGCTGCCGTCCATGCCGGGCGCGTCATCGCCCCCTTCGCCGCTGGCTTCTGACGGTGTGTCGGCGCGTTCGGTTTCGCGCTCGGCCACCCGCTCGGTCGCCGACGTGCGCTCGACCATCGGCTCGAAAGCACCGACCGCGTCGTCTTCCGGTTCGAGAAACGGGTTCTGGTCGAGCATCTGCTCGACTTCCTGGTGCAGCTCGAGCGTGGACAGCTGCAACAGCCGGATCGACTGCTGCAGCTGCGGCGTCAACGCCAGATGCTGCGACAGCCGTACCTGTAAGGACGGCTTCATGGCATCTACATTCTGAAATGCTCGCCGAGGTACACCTTGCGCACGTCGGGGTTGTCGACGATTTCCGCAGGGGTGCCTTCGGCCAGCACCCGGCCTTCGCTGATGATGTAGGCGCGGTCGCAGATGCCCAGCGTCTCGCGCACGTTGTGATCGGTGATCAGCACGCCGATGCCGCGCGACTTCAGGAAACCGATGATGCGCTGGATCTCGATCACCGCGATCGGGTCGACGCCGGCGAAGGGCTCGTCGAGCAGGATGAAGCGCGGCTGGGTCGCCAGCGCGCGCGCGATCTCGACGCGGCGGCGCTCGCCGCCCGACAGCGCCGGCGCCGGGCTGTCGCGCAGCCCGTCGATGCTGAGGTCGTGCAGCAGGCCGTCGAGCAGTTCGTCGATGCGCGCTTTCGTGAGCGGCTTGCCGCGCTCGTCGTGCTGCAGCTCGAGCACCGCGCGGATGTTCTGCTCGACCGTCAGGCGCCGGAAGATCGACGCCTCCTGCGGCAGGTAGCTCAGGCCCAGGCGCGAGCGCTGGTGGATCGGCAGCCGCTCGATCGGGCGGCCGTCGATGCGGATCTCGCCGGCGTCGGCGCGCACCAGCCCGACGATCATGTAGAAGCTCGTCGTCTTGCCGGCGCCGTTGGGCCCGAGCAGGCCGACGACCTCGCCGGCGCTGACCGCGACGTGCACGTCCTTGACGACCATGCGCGCCCCGTAGCTCTTCTGCAGCCCCTGCGCCTCGAGTCGGCTGGTCGCCGGGAGCATCGCGCTCACCGGCCGGCCTCCGGCGCCGACGCGGCGCCCGTCTTGTCGCCGGCGCTGCTGCGCGGCGTCAGCACCCCGCGCACCCGCCCGCTGGGCGCGGCCGCGCTGGCGCCGCCGAGGACCTGGAACACCTCGGTGCCGTTGTCGTAGGAGATCGTCTGGCCCGCGACCTCGTCGACCACGGTGCCGGCGCGGTAGCGCCGCATCACCGCCTGGTTGATCAGCTTGACGGTGTCGCTGCGGCTGTCGTATTCGAGGCGCTCGGCCTCGCCCTCGATCACCTCGTCGCTGCCATCGCGTTTCTGGCGGAAGGTCGCGCGACGGTCGGGCCAGCCGGTGGCCACCGCCGACTGGTAGCCCTCGCGGCCCTGGCGCACCTCGACGCGGTCGGCCTTGATGACGATCGTGCCCTTGGTGATCTCGACGTTGCCGCTGAGGATGTTGAGCTGCTTGACCTCGTCGACCTTGGCGGTGTCGGCGGCGAAGTTCAGCGGCTGGTGGCGATCGGCCCGCTCGGCGTGGGCGCCACCGGCGAGGGCCAGCGCGGCCAGGAGCGCCGGCCGACAGCGGCGCAGCAGAACGGGAACGGGCGAGACGGGCATGGTGGGGCTGGCGGCATGAATCTTGCAGCCCATTCTAGGGGCTCGGGGGCTGCCGCCGCCGTGTCTCGCAACAAAAACGCTCGGGCGCGCGGCGTGGGACGCCACACGCCGGGGGGCCTCAGACGCCCTTGCGCGCCAGCCCGATCAGGTAGTCCGCAACCTGCAGCGCGCCTTCGTTGCTGCCTTCCAGCGAGCCCGAGGTGAACCAGCGGCCGTCGATGCCCAGCGTGGGCGTGCCGTCGACGCGGTAGCCGGCCGACAGCGCGGTCGCCTGGCGGGCCTTGCTCTGCACGCCGAAGGAGTTCATCACGTCGAGGAACTTCGCCGGGTCGACGCCGTTCTTCGCGACGAACTCGCCGATCGCCTCGGGCGTGGCGAGCCGGTTGCGCTCGACGTGCATCGCATAGAAGACCCTGCGGTGCAGCTGCTCGATCAGGCCGAGCGACTCGATCGCGAAGTACAGCTTCTGGTGCAGCACGAAAGGCACTTCGCGGAAGGCCACCGGCATGCGGCGGAAGGCCACGTCGGCCGGCAGCTTCTTCTGCCAGGCGTCGAGCGCCGGCTCGAAGCTGTGGCAGTGCGGGCAGCCGTACCAGAAGAACTCCACGACGTCGATGCGCTTGGGGTCCAGCGTCGGCTGGCGCGGCGACACCTTCACATAGTGCTGCCCCTCGACCGGGATGCGCTGCTGCGCGCGCGCAGCAGCCGGCAGCAGCAGGCCGCCCGCGGCGGCGACCGACAGGCTCGTGAACTCGCGACGGTTCATCGGGGACATCCTTTCCGCACTTGCGATTCGACTCACTTCTGCACGCGCACCAGCGCGGCTTCCATGCCGGCGTTCGCCAGCGTCTCCTTGACCTGCTCGGCATCCGGGCGCTGGCTGAACGGGCCGATGCGCACCCGGTACATGGTGCGCCCGGCCTGCTCGCGCTCGGAGATGCGCGACTCGAAGCCCTGGATCGCCAGCTTGGCGCGCTGGGCTTCGGCTTCCTCGGTGCGAGAGAAGGCGCCCGCCTGCACGAAGTACACCAACGCTTCAGGGGCGCTGGCGGTGGACTCGGCGCCCGCGAGGATCGCCGCCGGATCGCGGTCGCCCGGCGCCGAGGCCGGGCGGCCGGTCGCGCCCGGCCCGGGCAGCGTCGGCGGCACGGCCGGCGCATCGGGATGCGACGCGGCCGGGGCGGGGCGCTGCGGGTTCTTGCCGACCAGCGGGGCGTTCGGGTCCCAGTGCTTGTTCTTCTCGGCCTCGGCGGCGTCCTGTTCGGCGGTGCGCTGCGGCACCTTGTCGATGAAGGGCACCGGCACCTTGGTGACGTAGAGCGCGACACCGAGCGCCACCACCAGGCCGACCAGCACCCCGACCACCAGGCCGAGGAAGAAGCCGCCGCGCTGGGCGGTGCGCGAAGGGAGGGCAGGGCGCATCGGAGCTCCGGGGCTTACATCTGTTCGGGGGCGGACACGCCGAGCACCGCCAGGCCGCTGGCCAGCACCTGCGCGACGGCGGCCAGCAGCGCGAGCCGTGCACGCGTCAGCTCGGCATCCTCGGTGAGGAAGCGTTCCGCGGCGTAGTAGCTGTGGAAGGCGCTGCCGAGCTCGCGCAGGTAGAAGGCGACGTCGTGCGGCGCGAGTTCCGCGGCCGCGGCGGCCAGCATCGCCGGATAGGCGGCCAGCTTGAGCATCAGCACGGCCTCGGTCGGGGCGACCAGGCGCGACAGATCGGCCTGCGCGAGCGCGCCGCGGTCGCCGCCGGCCGCCGCCCAGTCGCGCAGCACCTTGCTGATGCGCGCGTGGGCGTACTGCACGTAGAAGACCGGGTTCTCGTCGTTCTGCTTGAGCGCCAGGTCGACGTCGAAGGTGAACTCGGTGTCGGCCTTGCGGCTGATCAGGAAGAAGCGCACCGCGTCCTTGCTGGTCCACTCGATCAGGTCGCGCAGCGTCACGTAGGAGCCGGCGCGCTTGGAGATCTTGACCTCCTCGCCGCCCTTCATCACGGTGATCATCTTGTACAGCGCGTAGTCCGGGTAGCCGGCCGGGATGCCGACGCCGGCGGCCTGCAGCCCGGCGCGCACCCGCGCGATCGTGCCGTGGTGGTCGGTGCCCTGGACGTTGATGACCTTGGCGTAGCCGCGCTCGAACTTGTTCAGGTGGTAGGCGACGTCGGGCACGAAGTAGGTGTAAGTGCCGTCGGACTTGCGCATCACGCGGTCCTTGTCGTCGCCGTAGTCGGTGCTGCGCAGCCACAGCGCGCCGCCGTCCTCGTAGGTCTTGCCGGCGGCGACGAGCTTGGCCACCGTGTCCGCGACGCGGCCGTCGGTGTACAGGCCGGATTCGAGGAAGTAGTGGTCGAAGCGCACGTCGAAGGCGCGCAGGTCGAGGTCCTGCTCGTGGCGCAGGTAGGCGACCGCGAACTGGCGGATGCTGTCGAGGTCCGCCGGGTCGCCCGAGGCGGTGAACGCGCGGTCGTCGGCATGCACCGTCTGCTTCGCGAGGAAGGCCTGCGCGATGTCGGCGATGTAGTCGCCGTTGTAGGCGTTCTCGGGCCAGGCGGCGTCGCCGGGCTTCAGGCCCTGGATGCGCGCCTGCGTCGACGTGGCCAGCGTCGCGATCTGCACGCCGGCGTCGTTGTAATAGAACTCGCGCGTGACCGCGTGGCCCTGGGTCTCCAGCAGGTGGGCGATCGAGTCGCCGAGCGCGGCGTTGCGGCCATGGCCGACATGCAGCGGCCCGGTCGGGTTGGCCGAGACGAACTCGACCATCACGCGCTCGCCGCTCGCCGGCTTGCGGCCGAAGCCGGCACCGGCCTCGAGCACCTCGGCAACGACTTGCTGCTTGGCCGCGGCGGTCAGACGCAGGTTGATGAAGCCCGGCCCGGCGATCTCGAGCGCCTGCACCCAGCGCTGCACCGCCGCCTGCCGCTGCAGCGACTCGACCAGCGCGGCGGCGAGCTCGCGCGGATTGCGCTTGAGCGGCTTGGCGAGCTGCATCGCCGCGGTGACGGCGAGGTCGCCGTGGCTGGCCTGCTTGGGGCTTTCGAAGGTGGGGGTGGGGGCGAGCCCGGGCGCGATCTCGGCGAGCGCGTCGCCGAGGGCCTGCAGGAGCTCTTGCTGGGCGCGGATCATCGTGGAATTCTAGGCGGGGCCATTGCGTCGCCGGGAGCGGGCATTCCGTCACGCCGGGCGGCGGTGGTGGCGCCACCCCATGCCCCGGCGGTTGCCCGGCCGGGGCCGCGGTGGAAAGATGCGCGCCTGCACGCCCCATGAACGCCCCCGACCCCCTCTCTGCCGCCGCCCTGCCCGAGCGGATCGGCAAGTACCGCGTGCTCAAGCGCCTGGGCGAAGGCGCGACCAGCGAGGTCTTCCTCTGCCACGACGAGTTCAACAACCGCGACGTGGCGATCAAGCGGGTGCGCGCGGCGGCCCTGGCCGACGCCGGCCACAGCCCGTTGATGTCGCGCTTCTTCGCGGCCGAGGCGGCGCTGGTCGGGCGGCTGCAGCACCCGAACGTCGTGCAGATCTACGACGCGGTGCCCGACCCGGCCCAGCCCTATGTGGTGATGGAGTACGTGCCGGGCACGACGCTGCGCAGCCATTGCCGCGCCGACGCGCTGCTGCCGCTCGACCAGGTGGTCGAGATCGGCTTCAAGTGCGCGATGGCGCTGGGCTATGTGTCGCGCCAGGGGCTGATCCACCGCGACGTCAAGCCGGCCAACCTGCTGGCCACGGTGAGCAACGGCGTGGTCACCGACGTGAAGATCAGCGACTTCGGCAGCGTGCTGAACCTGCGCTCCGAGGCCACCCAGGTGTTCGGCGTCGGCTCGCTGGCCTACATGCCGCCCGAGCAGCTCGACGGGGGCACGCTCGACGCGCGCGCCGACATGTACGCGCTCGGCGCGGTGCTCTACCACCTGATCGCCGGGCATCCGCCCTTCGACGCCCCTCAGCAGTCGGTGCTGATGGCGCAGATCGTCACCGCCGCGCCGCAGTCGCTGGTCGGACAGCGCGCCGGCGTCGCCCCGGCGCTCGACGCGGTCGTGCAGCGCGCGCTCGCCAAGCGGCCCGAGGAGCGCTACGCGACCTGGGACGAGTTCGCCCAGGCGCTGTCGGCGCTGGTCACCAACCGCCAGGTGCCGCGCGGCACGCTGCAGGACGTGCTCGACTCCGAGCGCTTCAACCTGCTGCGGCGGCTCGAGTTCTTCGCCAGCTTCGGTGATGTCGAGCTGTGGGAGGTCGTGCACCGCGCCACCTGGCGGCGCTACCCGATGGAGCACAAGATCTACCGCCGTGGCGAGGAGGGCAATACCTTCCACATCATCGCCGCCGGCGCGGTCGACGTGCACCGCGACGGCCAGCGCGTCGCCCACCTCGGGGCCGGCACCTCGGTGGGCGAGATGGTCTACCTCGCACCCAACCCCGAGCTCAAGCGCCACAGCACCGACGTGATCGTCGTCGAGCCGGCGACGATGGTCTCGTTCACGCCCGAGTCGATGGCGCGGCTCAGCCCCGAGTGCCGGCATCTGTTCGACGAGGCCTTCATCCGGGTGCTGGTGCGCCGGCTGCATGTCGCGCATGAGGCGCTGGCGCATCCGCGTCGCATCCTGTGACAGGCTGACAGCAGGCTGCCGGGGGTCAACGCGGGGGCCGACCGGGCGTTGGCAAGGGACGCACGGCGTCGCCGCGCGCTCCACCCCACCCACGAGGAAGACCATGCTCAGACCGTTGCTCATCGCCATCGCGCTGACTGGCGCGCTCGCCATCGCCCAGGCGGCCGATGCCCCCGCCAGCGCCACGCCGGCGACCCGGGCCACCCCGGCCATGCCTGCCACCCCGGCCTCGGCCACCGCACCGGCGGCCAAGGCCTCGGCCGCGCAGCCGGTCACCAAGTCCGACATGCACAAGGCCCGGCGCGCCGACTGCCAGAAGCAGGCCGGCGCTCGCAAGGGCGCCGATCACAAGGCCTTCATGAAGGACTGCATGGGCCGCAAGAAGGCCTGAGTCCGCGGCGCGGCCGCGCCTGCGCTCAGGCGGGCCCGTCGCCGGCGGCCCAGTAGTCCGGGTCGCCGTAGGTGTGCTTGAGGAAGTCGATCCACAGGCGCACGCGCAGCGGCAGGTGCTTGCGCTGCGGAAACACCGCGTAGATGCCGTTGGGCGGCGCGGCATAGGCGTCGAGCAGGCTCACCAGCGCACCGCTGGCGACCTCGCTGGCGACCTCCCAGGTGCTGCGCCAGGCGATGCCGTGGCCGGCGCAGCACCAGTCGTGCAGCGCCTGGCCGTCCGAGCAGTCGAAGCGGCCGCTGGGTCGCAGGTGGGTCTGCACGCCGTCGATGCTGAACACCCAGCCGCGCGTCTGACCGGCGTCGGTGGACAGCGTCAGGCACTCGTGGCGCGCCAGCTCGCTGGGGTGCTGCGGCGTGCCGGCGCGCTTCAGGTAGGAGGGCGCAGCCACGCACAGGCGGCGGTTGTCGGCCAGCCGCACGCTGACGAGGCTGGAGTCCGGCAGGTCGCCGACGCGCACCGCGCAGTCGAAGCCCTCGTTGACGATGTCGACGACGCGGTCGCTGAGGTTCAGCGACACCGACACGTCGTTGTGCTGCTCGACGAAGCGCGGCACCAGCGGCGCGACATGGCGGCGCCCGAAGCCGGCCGGCGCGGTCAGCCGCAGATGGCCGCTGGCCTTGATGCCGCCGGCGCTGACGCTCGACTCCGCGTTGTTCAGGTCGGTCAGCAGGCGCTGGCAGTCCTCGAGGAAGGCGCTGCCCTCGTGGGTCAACGTGATGCGCCGGGTCGTGCGCACCAGCAGCTTCACCCCCAGCCGCTCTTCCAGCGCGTCGATGCGCCGGCCGATCACCGCCGGGGCCACGCCCTCGGCCTGGGCGGCCGCCGTCAGGCTGCCCTTGGTGGCGACGGCGGCGAAGGACTCGAGTTGTTTCAGGCGATCCATGTCGATTTGGGCCTCAATGCCGCCGAGATTAGTTTCATTTAAGGTGAAGATCAAGCGCCGAATCGGCGGCAAATAGGCACGACAGTTCCCAATACAGTAGCGGGCGATGAAGCCCATCGCCAAGCTGCCTCCGGTGCAGGCCGTGCTGTTCGACGCCTACGGCACCCTGTTCGACGTCTACAGCGTCGGCCTGCTGGCCGAGCAGCTGTTCCCGGGCAAGGGCGAGGCGCTCGGGCTGCTGTGGCGCGACAAGCAGATCGAGTACACGCGGCTCACGTCGATGAGCGGGCGCTACCAGCCCTTCTGGGAGCTCACGCGCGCCGGCCTGTGCTATGCGGCGGCCAAGCTCAAGCTCGAGCTGACGCCCGAGCGCGAGACCCAGTTGCTCAACCAGTACCGCCACCTCAGCGCCTTCCCCGAGAACAAGCCGGTGCTGCAGGCGCTGAAGGCGCGTGGCGTGCCGACCGGCATCCTCAGCAACGGCGACCCGCAGATGCTCGGCATCTCGGTGCGCAGCGCCGGCCTCGAGGGCCTGCTCGACCCCGTGATCAGCGTCGACGTGGTGCGCAAGTACAAGACCGACCCGGCCGCCTACGCGCTGGGCCCGCGCGCGCTCGGCCGGCCGGCCAAGCAGATCCTGTTCGTCTCCAGCAATGGCTGGGACGCGCTCGGCGCCACCTGGTACGGCTACACGACGCTGTGGGTCAACCGCAACGGCGCGCCGCCCGAGGCGCTCGAGGGTGCGCCGACGCGCACCGGCGCGACGCTGCGCGACGTGCTCGATTTCTTCCCCCCGGTTTCTTCTCCACTGGCGGCCTGAGCGGCCGCTGCTTCTCCATCAGGACCCCACCATGACCACGCTCGCCCTGCCGGAAGGCATGCAGATCAACGCGCCGATCCTGCCCGGCTTCGAGACCATCCTGACGCCCGAGGCGCTCGCCTTCGTCGCCAAGCTGCACCGCGCCTTCGAGCCGCGCCGCAAGGCGCTGCTGGCCGCGCGCGTCGAGCGTGCCCAGCGCCTCGACGCCGGCGAGCGCCCGGACTTCCTGGCCGAGACGAAGGCCATCCGCGCGGGGGACTGGAAGATCGCGCCGCTGCCCAAGGCGCTGCAATGCCGGCGCGTCGAGATCACCGGTCCGGTCGAGGCCAAGATGGTGATCAACGCCTTCAACTCGGGCGCCGACAGCTACATGACCGACTTCGAGGACAGCAACTCCCCGAAGTGGAGCAACCAGATCCAGGGTCAGATCAACCTCTACAAGGCGGTGCGGCGCACGCTGACCGTCGGCAGCAAGGGCAAGACCTACAAGCTCAACGAGAAGATCGCGACGCTGCAGGTGCGCCCGCGCGGCTGGCACCTCGACGAGAAGCATGTGCTGGTCGACGGCCAGCGCGTCTCGGGCGGCATCTTCGACTTCGCGCTGTTCTTCTTCCACAACGCCTTCGAACAGATCGGCCGCGGCGCCGGCCCGTTCTTCTACCTGCCGAAGATGGAGTCGCACCTCGAGGCGCGGCTGTGGAACGACATCTTCGTGATGGCGCAAAAGGAGATCGGCCTGCCGCAGGGCACGATCAAGGCCACGGTGCTGATCGAGACCATCCTCGCCGCCTTCGAGATGGACGAGATCCTCTACGAGCTGCGCGAGCACAGCGCGGGCCTGAACGCCGGGCGCTGGGACTACATCTTCAGCTGCATCAAGAAGTTCAAGAACGACCGCAACTTCTGCCTCGCCGACCGCAAGCAGGTCACGATGACGGCGCCCTTCATGCGCGCCTACGCGCTGCTGCTGCTCAAGACCTGCCACCACCGCGGCGCGCCGGCGATCGGCGGCATGAGCGCGCTGATCCCGATCAAGGACGATCCGGAGAAGAACGCGATCGCGATGGCCGGCATCATCAAGGACAAGCGCCGCGACGCCAACGACGGCTACGACGGCGGCTGGGTCGCGCACCCGGGCCTGGTCGACGTGGCGATGAAGGAGTTCGTCGACGTGCTCGGCGACAAGCCCAACCAGATCGACCGGCAGAAGAAGTACACCCACATCGAGGCCGAGCACCTGCTCGAGTTCAAGCCCGAGGCGCCGATCACCGAGGCCGGCCTGCGCATGAACATCAACGTCGGCATCTACTACCTCGGCAGCTGGCTCGACGGCAACGGCTGCGTGCCGATCTTCAACCTGATGGAAGACGCCGCCACCGCCGAGATCTCGCGCTCGCAGGTCTGGCAGTGGATCCGCAGCCCCAAGGGCGTGCTGGAAGACGGCCGCAAGATCACCGCCGAGATGGTGCGCGCGATGGTCGCCGAGGAGCTCCAGGGCATCAAGGAGGCCGGCTACGAGGGCCAGACCATCGACCGCGCGGCACAGATCTTCGAGCAGATGAGCACGCAGGAAAGCTTCACCGAGTTCCTGACGCTACCGCTGTACGAGGAGTTCTGAGCGGCACCGGCCCGGCCGGGCCGGTAGAGGCTCAGTCGAGCAGCGGCGGCAGCGCCGAGGGCGCCGCGGCGCGCCCGGCGATCGCGCGCGCCAGCGTGCGCTGCAGCTGCTCGAGATCGATGGGCTTGGTCAGGAAGGCGTCCATGCCGGCGTCCAGCGCCAGCTCGCGCTCGCCGGTCAGCGCCGCCGCGGTCAGCGCGATGATCGGCAGCTGCCGCCGATCCCAGCGCTCGCGCAGGCGACGCGCGGCCTCGTGGCCACTCATCACCGGCATCTGCACGTCCATCAGCACCGCGGCATAGGGCCGGCCCTCGCGCTCGGCGCGCTCGACCGCGTCGAGCGCCTGCAGCCCGTCGCCGGCCTGGTCGACGGCGATGTGCCACTGCTCGAGCATCGCGGCGGTGATCATCATGTTGACCGGGTTGTCCTCGACGACCAGCACGCGCGCGCCGTCGAGCGCCCGCGCGATGCGCGCCGCGTCCTGCGGACCGACCTCGGCGTCCTGGGCCGGCGGCAGCGGCAGGCGCGCCCAGAAGCTGCTGCCGCGCCCCGGCGCGCTGTCGACGCCGACCGTGCCGCCCATCAGCTCGGCGAGCTCCCGGCAGATCGACAGGCCCAGCCCGGTGCCGCCATGGCGCCGCGTGGTCGAGTCGTCGGCCTGCGTGAAGGCGCGGAACAGCCGTGACTGGGTCGCGCGGTCGATGCCGGGGCCGGTGTCGGTGACGCGCAGCACGGTGTGCTCGCCGTCGCGCGCCAGCGTGACACGCACGCCGCCGCGCTCGGTGAACTTCAGCGCGTTGCCGATGTAGTTGGCGAGGATCTGGCGCACCCGCACCGGATCGCCGCTGACCACCGGCGGCACGTCGGCCTCGATGTCCAGCGCCAGCGCGAGGCCGGCGGCCTCGGCCAGCGCCTCGAAGCCATGGCAGGTGGTGCGCACCATGTCGTGCAGCGCGAAGGGCACGGCCTCGAGGTCGAGCCGGCCGGCCTCGATCTTCGACAGGTCCAGGATGTCGGAGATCACCGCCGCCAGGTTCTGCGCGCTGTCGACGATCTGGTCGAGGTAGCGCTCGAGCCGCGCCGGCGCGTGCTGCGTGCCGTGCGCGAGCCGCGCCAAGCCGAGCAGTGCGTTCAGCGGCGTGCGGATCTCGTGGCTGGTGTTGGCGAGGAAGGTGCTCTTGGCGCGGTTGGCGGCCTCGGCGGCGTCGCGGGCGGCGGCCAGCACGCGCTCGGCCTCGCGGCGTTCGCTGATGTCCTCGCCGACCCAGATCGTGCCGCCACGGCTCGGGTCGCTCGGGTTGACGACGCGCGCCAGCATGCGGCCCCAGAAGCGGCTGCCGTCGCGGCGGCGCAGCTCGCGCTCGATCTCGAAGGGGCGTCCGGCGGCCAGCAGCGGCGCGGCCAGCCGGCCGATCTCGGCATAGGTCTCGGTGCTCGGCCACACGACCGAGTCGGCCTGGCCGACCAGCTCGCCGGCGTGCCAGCCGAACATGGCCTCGAAGGTCGCGTTGACGTGCACGAAGTGCCGGTCGCGCGTGAACGCGATGCCGATCGAGGCGTGTTGCAGGATCGCCTCGCGCTCGAGCCGCGCGAGCTCGATCGCCGAGACGTCGCGGCCGAGCACCACCAGGTAGTCGTCGCCGTCGAGGTGGAAGCGCCCCGCCGAGACGTTGAGCGTGATGCAGTCGCCCGCCTTGGTGCGGAACAAGGCCGGCATGTCCTGCACCAGGTCGCGGTCCTCGAGCAGGTGGAGCAGCCGCTCGCGGTCGGCGGCGCTGTGCCAGATGCCGAGCTCGGTGGAGCAGTGGCCGATCGCCTCCTCCGAGGTCCAGCCCAGCAGCTGGGTGAAGCGCTCGTTGAGCATCAGGTAGCGGCCGGTCGCGAGCTCGGTCAGCGAGACGGTGTCCGGCGTGGTGTCGAACAGCCGCGTCAGCAGCGTCTGCGAGCGGCGCAGCGCCTGCTCGGCCGCGCGCTGGGCCGTCACGTCGGCGTAGATCGACAGCACCGCCGGGCCGTCGTCGAGCGCGACATGCAGGCTGGTCACCCGCACCTCGACCCAGCGGCCGTCGAGGCGGCGCAGGCGGTCGGTGCCCGGCGGCAGCGCGTCGACGCCGCTGGTATGGCCCGACACCGGTTCGTGGTGGTCGGCAAGGGCGATGCCAACCATGGCGGCCGCGTCCGGGTAGCCCAGCAGCTGCACCGCGGCGTCGTTGGCCTCGACGACGCGGCCGTCGCGGTGCAGCGTCAAGGAGGAGGGCGAGCGCGCGAACAGCTCGCGGTAGCGGGCCTCGGCGGTCGCGAGCGCCTGGCGGGCCACGACCTCGGCGGTCACGACGCGGCCCACGCCCCAGTAGCCGCGGAAGCGCCCGTCGGCGTCGTGCACCGGCTCGCCGCTGACGCTGACGTAGACCGGCCGGCCGCTGGCGTCGGGCCGGCGGATCACCATGTCGCGGAAGGGGCGGCGGGCCTCCAGGTCGGCGCGGTGCCTATCCCAGTTGGCGCCGGGCACCTCGAGGCCGTCGATCTCCCAGCGCGTGCGGCCCAGGTAGTCGAGCGGCAGCGTGCGGGCGTCGCCGACGCGGGTGTCGGAGACATGGGTGAAGCGCAGTTGCTCGTCCTGCTCCCAGTACCAGTCGGTGGCCACGGCGAGCAGGCCGCGGAAGCGCCGTTCGCGCTCGCCGGCCTCGCGCAGCGTGCGCCGCAGCGCCCGCGCGACCATTGCGCCGGCCGTCACGCCGGCGCCGATCAGCAGCAGCTGGGTGGTCAGCGCGGCCAGCAGGGTCTCGTCCGCGGCGCGCTGCAGCGCGCCGCCGGTCTCGATGCCGGTCAGCACCGCCAGCGTCGCCACGCTGCCGGCGGCCAGCGCGAGCCCGGCGCGCAGCCCGACCAGCGCCGCCCCCAGGCAGACCACCAGCGCGAGAAAGCCCAGCGGCAGCGCGCGCACGCCCTGGCCGAGGATCAGGCTGACCGCGCCGAGCGCCGCCAGCGTCGCCCAGCAGCAGCCGAGGACCGCGGCGGTGGCGCTGCCGCGCCGCGCGGCGAAGGCGCCCGCCGCGAAGGCGGCGCAGAGCAGGGCGCAGATCAGCACCAGCCAGGCCGGTGCGGCGAGGCCGGCGGCGCCCGGAGCCTGGCCGTAGAGCAGCGCGAAGGCCGCCGAGATCGTGACGCCGGTCCCGAAGAACCACCACAGCATGGCGCCATCGGGGCGCGGGGCGATCAGGCTGAACGGGGTCGATCGGTCGGGCGAATCCACGGGACGGGGAGAGATCGGCGTAGCGATGCGCCCGGAGGGGCGATAACCCGGCGATTCTCCGGTCGAGGGTCAATCCCTAGTGTGAGGGTTTACCGCGGCCAGCGGCCGCTATTGCGCGGTTCGCGCCGCGTTGAGCGTGTCGCGCGTGAGCCGCGCGACCTCGCGGGCCCGGGCGGCGAAGTCCGCCCCGGCGCCGGCGTAGAGCACCGCGCGCGAGGAATTGACCAGGATCGGCGCGTCCGGGCGCCAGGCGGCCCGCACCGTCGCCGCGGCGTCGCCGCCCTGGGCGCCGACGCCCGGGATCAGCAGCGGCAGCGTCGGGGCGAGCGCCCGCACCCGCGCGAGCTCCTCGGGGAAGGTCGCACCGACCACCAGGCCGAGCTGGCCGTTGCGGTTCCACTCGGTCTGCGCGAGCCGCGCGAGGTGCTCGTACAGGCGCGGCTGGCCCTCGACATCGGCCAGCACGCGGTTCTGCAGGTCGCTGCCGCCGGGGTTGGAGGTGCGGCACAGCAGGATCGCGCCCTTGCCGCTCCAGCGCAGGTAGGGTTCGATCGAGTCGAAGCCCATGAAGGGCGACAGCGTCACCGCGTCGGCCTGGTAGCGCTCGAAGGCCTCGCGGGCGTACTGCTCGGCGGTGGCGCCGATGTCGCCGCGCTTGGCGTCGAGGATCACCGGCACGTCCGGCGCGTTGCGGCGCAGGTAAGCCATCACGCGCTCGAGCTGGTCCTCGGCGCGGTGGGCGGCGAAGTAGGCGATCTGCGGCTTGTAGGCCAGCACCAGGTCCTTGGTCGCATCGACGATGCGCTCGCAGAACTCGGCGATCTTCGACGCGTCGCCGGCCCAGGGCGCGGGGAACTTCGAGGGCTCGGGGTCGAGGCCGACGCACAGCAGCGAATCGGCCTTGCGTTCGGCGGCCGCGAGCCGTGCGACGAAGCTCATACGCGGCGGGCGAGCGCCGCGGCGCTGCCGGTGTACGAGCCGGGCGTGAGCGCGCGCAGGCGCTGCTTCTCGGCCTCCGGCAACTCCAGCGTCTCGATGAAGGCAGCCAGCGACTCGCGCGTGATCGCCTTGCCGCGCGTCAGCTCCTTGAGCCGCTCGTAGGGGTTGGGCAGCGCGTAGCGGCGCATCACGGTCTGGATCGGCTCGGCCAGCACCTCCCAGGCGGCGTCCAGGTCGGCGGCCAGCGCGGCCTCGTTGACCTCGAGCTTGCCCAGCCCACGCGCCAGCGAGTCCCAGGCCAGCAGCGCATAGCCGAGCGCCACGCCCATGTTGCGCAGCACGGTGGAGTCGGTCAGGTCGCGCTGCCAGCGGCTCACCGGCAGCTTCTGGCTCAGGTGCGCGAGCAGCGCGTTCGCGAGACCGAGGTTGCCCTCGGCGTTCTCGAAGTCGATCGGGTTGACCTTGTGCGGCATCGTCGAGCTGCCGATCTCGCCGGCCTTCAGCCGCTGCTTGAAGTAGCCCAGCGAGATATAGCCCCAGACATCGCGCGACCAGTCGATCAGGATGGTGTTGCAGCGCGTGATCGCGTCGAACAGCTCGGCCATCCAGTCGTGCGGCTCGATCTGGATCGTGTAGGGGTTGAACGCGAGCCCGAGCCGCTGTTCGACGACGCGGCGGCTGAAGCCTTCCCAGTCGATGTCGGGGTAGGCGGCCAGGTGGGCGTTGTAGTTGCCGACCGCGCCGTTCATCTTGGCCAGCGGCTTGACGGCGGCGATGCGCTCGCGCGCCGTCGCCAGCCGCGCGACGACGTTGGCGATCTCCTTGCCCACCGTGGTCGGGCTGGCGGTCTGGCCATGGGTGCGGCTGAGCATCGGCAGCGCGGCCATCTCGCGGGCCATGCCGGCGAGCGTGGCGATCACGCCGTCCAGCGCCGGCAGCAGCACCTGCGAGCGCGCCGCGCTCAGCATCAGCGCATGGCTGGTGTTGTTGATGTCCTCGCTGGTGCAGGCGAAGTGCACGAACTCGCCGGCCTGCTCCAGCTCCGGGCGGCCGGCGAACTGGCGCTTGATCCAGTATTCGACCGCCTTGACGTCATGGTTGGTGGTCTTCTCGATGTCCTTGATCGCCTGCGCGTCGGCCTCCGAGAAGTTCGCGACCAGACCTTGAAGGTGAGCGCGTGCTTCGGCGGACAGCGAACGCAGCTCGGGCAGACCGGCATCCGACAGCGCGATGAACCATTCGACCTCGACCTGCACGCGGCGGTGCATCAGGCCGTACTCGCTGAGCAGCGGGCGCAGCGCGGCGAGCTTGGGGGCGTAGCGGCCGTCGAGCGGCGACAGGGCGGTGAGCGGGGAGAGGTTCATCGGCAGCAGGCGGGAGGCGCCGCGCGCGGCTCGGGAGCGGGCCGCGGGAAGGGCGGGAAGAGGCCGAATTGTAGGAGCCGCACCTGCGGCGCCGCCGCGGCCCGGGACCGAGCCTCCGGGGCCGCAAGACCCTGTCGCTAGAATCATTTCGACCTTCCGGTTCCCCCGCCCCATTCCATGAAACTCATCGGTTCGCTCGCCAGCCCCTACGTCCGCAAGGTGCGCGTGGTCATGGCCGAGAAGAAGCTGGACTACCAGTTCGTCCTCGAGGACGTCTGGGCCGAGGGCACGGCGATCACCGAGGCCAACCCGCTGGGCAAGGTGCCCTGCCTGGTGATGGACGGGGGCGAGGCGGTGTTCGACTCGCGCGTGATCTGCGAATACCTGGACATGCTCTCGCCGGTGGGCAAGCTGATCCCGCCGAGCGGGCGCGAGCGCGTCGAGGTGCGCACCTGGGAGGCGCTGGCCGACGGCCTGCTCGACGCCGGCATCGCCGCGCGGCTCGAGCAGACCTGGGCCCACCGCAGCCCGGAGCAGCGCAGCGCCGCCTGGGTCGAGCGCCAGATGGGCAAGGTGCAGGCGGCGCTCGAGGCGATGAGCCGCGGTCTCGGCGAGCGCCCCTGGTGCGCCGGCGCCCACCTGTCGCTGGCCGACATCGCGGTGGGCTGCGCGCTGAGCTGGCTCGAGTTCCGCTTCCCGCAGATTGCCTGGCGCGAGGAGCGCCCCAACCTGGCCCGCCTGAGCGACAAGCTGGCGCAGCGCCCGAGCTTCGCCGACACGGTGCCGCGCGTCGCCTGAGTTCAGGCCGCCGGCGCGCGCCCCGAGCCTCGCATGGCCGTCCCGCCGTCCGCGCCGCCGCCCAACCAGTTCGCGCTGCTCGGCCAGCGCCGCTTCGCGCCTTTCTTCTGGACCCAGTTCCTCGGCGCGGCCAACGACAACCTGTTCAAGTTCGCGCTGACGGTGCTGGTCACCTACCAGCTGCAGCTCGGCTGGCTGCCGCCAGCGCAGGCCGGCGTGGTGATCGGCGCGCTGTTCATCCTGCCCTTCGTGCTGTTCTCGGCCACCAGCGGCCAGCTGGCCGACAAGCTCGAGAAGGCGCTGCTGATGCGCTGGGCCAAGTCGCTCGAGATCGCGGTGATGGCGCTGGGCGCCTGGGGCTTTGCGAGCCAGCAGGTGCCGCTGCTGCTGGCCTGCATCTTCCTGATGGGGCTGCAGGCGACGCTGTTCGGCCCGGTCAAGTACGCCTACTTGCCGCAGCACCTGAGCGAGCGCGAGCTGACCGGCGGCAACGGCGTCGTCGAGATGGGCACCTTCGTCGCGATCCTGCTCGGCAACGTCGCCGGCGGGCTGCTGATCGCGCTGCCGGAGGTGGGCCGCGACGCGGTGGCCTTCGCCTGCGTCGGCGTTGCCGTGCTGGGCCGGCTGACGGCGCAGTTCGTGCCGCGCTCGCCGGCCACCGACCCGGCGCTGCGCCTCAACTGGAACCCCTTCACCGAGACCTGGCGCAACCTCGCGCTCGCGCACCGGCGCCTGGCGGTGTTCCGCTCGCTGCTGGGCATCTCGTGGATGTGGTTCTTCGGCGCGGTGTTTCTGAGCCTGTTCCCGGCCTTCGCGAAGGAGGTGCTCGGCGGCGACGAGCATGTCGCCTCGCTGCTGCTGGTGCTGTTCTCGCTGGGCATCGGCACCGGCTCGCTGCTGTGCGAGGTGCTGAGCCGCCGCCATGTCGAGATCGGGCTGGTGCCCTTCGGCGCGCTGGGCATGAGCGTCTTCGCGATCGACCTCGCCTTCGCCGCCGCGGGGCCGCCGGCCGGCGCCGGTCTGGGCCTGGCGGCCTTCGTCGCCGAGCCGCGCCACTGGCGCGTGATGGCCGACCTGGCGCTGCTCGCGCTGTTCGCCGGCCTGTACAGCGTGCCGATGTACGCGCTGATCCAGCTGCGCAGCGAGCCGACGCACCGCGCCCGCATCATCGCGGCCAACAACATCCTCAATGCGCTGTTCATGGTCGCCAGCGCCGGGATGGCCGGCGGGCTGATCGCCGCCGGCTTCACGATCCCGCAGATCTTCCTGGTCGTCGGGCTGCTCAACCTCGCGGTCGGCGCCTACATCTTCCTGCTGGTGCCGGAGTACCTGCTGCGCTTCCTGTCGCTGCTGCTGACGCGCGTGATGTACCGCTTCCGCGTGCAGGGCGACGAGCACATCCCCACCGAGGGCGCGGCGCTGCTGGTGTGCAACCACGTCAGCTTCGTCGACGCGGTGCTGCTGATGGCGGCCAGCCCGCGGCCGATCCGCTTCATCATGGACCACCGCATCTTCGCGACGCCGGTGCTGGGCTGGCTGTTCCGCCTCGCGAAGGCGATTCCCGTCGCGCCGCAGAAGGACGACCCGGCGACCTACGAGCGCGCCTTCGCCGAGGCGCGGCGCGTGCTCGACGCGGGCGAGCTGCTGTGCCTCTTCCCGGAGGGCGGCATCACCCGCGACGGCGTGCTGCAACCCTTCAAGGGCGGGCTGATGAAGATCCTCGAGACCCATCCGGTGCCGGTGGTGCCGCTGGCGCTGCACGGGCTGTGGGGCTCGTTCTTCTCGCGCCGGGGCGGTGCGGCGATGACGCGGCCCTTCCGGCGTGCACCGCGCAGCCGCATCGGCCTGAGCGCGGCGGCGCCGCTGGCGCCTGCCGAGGTCACGCCGCAGGGGCTGCAGGCCCGGGTCGCGGCGCTGCTCGAGGCCGGCGCGCCATAAGACGGCTCAGGGCAAATCCGCGCTGGTGCGGGCCCTGCGGCGGCGGAGACACTTTGCGCCACAAAAACGCAGCGGAGGGGGTGGTGATGTTGGGAGGCCTGGGCGATCCGGCGCGCCGCTACCGCCTGTTTCCGTTTGCCGCCTTCATGGCGGTGCTGGCGCTGCGCAGCCTGCTGCCCGAGCAGAGCACCGGGGGGCTCGACCTGCGCTGGCTGTACGCGCTGCAGGCCGGCCTGGCCGCGCTGCTGCTCGCGCTGTGGTGGCGCGAGTTCAGCGAGCTGGCGTCGCGTCCCGGCGTGCGCGACGCGCTGCTGTCGGTCGCCGTCGGCCTGGGCGTCTGGTGGGCCTGGATCCGCCTCGACGAGCCGTGGATGCGCATGGGCGCGCCGGACAACGTCTTCAACCCGGTCGGTCCGGCCGGCGAGGTGCTGTGGGGGCTGATCGCGGTGCGCTGGCTCGGCGCGACGCTGGTCGTGCCGCTGATGGAGGAGCTGTTCTGGCGCAGCCTGCTGATGCGCTGGATCGAGGCGCCCGACTTCATGCGCGTCGATCCGCGGCGCGTCGGCTGGCGCGCGATCGGGCTGTCGACCTTCGTGTTCACGCTCGCGCACCCCGAATGGCTGGCCGCGGCGCTGGCCGGGCTGGCCTACGCGCTGCTGTACCGCCACACCGGCAAGCTGTGGACCGCGGTGCTCGCCCACGCGGTGACCAACGGCGTGCTCGGTGCCTGGGTGATCGTCTGGGGGCACTGGGGCTACTGGTAGCCCGCCGGTCGCGGCGGCTCAGCCGTCGATCGAACGCACGAGATCGGCGGTGGCGTTCGGCGCGAGGTTGAGCAGCTCGCCGATCTCGGCCAGGTCGTCGGGCACGGCCGGGTTGTCCCAGCCGCGTTCGTCCTCGGTGTGGCGTGCCAGCCGGATCGCCAGCGCGACGCTCTTGACCTGCGGGTCCCGGGCCTGGGCATCGTCGCTGACGCGCACCAGCAGCTCGGGCAGCGACCAGGCGCGCATCAGCGCCTGCTGCAGCGCGGCGAGCTCGATGTGCAGCACCTCCTTCTGCACGGCGGCCGAGCGCAGCGTCGGGTCGGCCTGCTGGCGGCGCGCGATCTCCAGCGCCAGCGCCGGGGCATGGCACCACAGCAGCATCTCGGCGAAGTCGTGCAGCTGCGCGGCCAGGTGCAGCACCGGCGCGTCCTCGTCCATGCGGTGCACCGCGAAGCCGAGCGCGAAGGTCGCGGCGCGGTGGGCGCGGCGCACGACGCGCTGCAGCCCGGCGTGCGCCTCGGGCCGCTTGGCCAGCACCGACTCGACGGTCGGCAGCTCGGCGAAGGCGCGGAAGAACGGGCCGATGCCCATCATGACCAGCGCGGCGGTCACCGTCTCCGGACCGCCATGGCGGTCCTCGGCGCTGCCGCGCCGGGCCTGCGCCACCGCGGCGAGCAGCTTCAGGGCCATCAGCGGGTCGCTGCCGACCGGGTCGGCGAGCTGGTGGGCGTCGACGTCGCCGCGCACCGCCTCGGCCTGCGCCAGCAGCGCGATCTCCTCGGCGGTCTCGGCCTGCACCGGGATCGGTGCGACTCGGAACCAGGTCGCCCAGGCGGCAAGGTCGGGCAGGGGGCGATCGAGCATGGGGGCGGTCGTCCGGCGAAGTCGGTACGGTGCTTATCGGCGCCCGCCCGAGGCGCTTGAGTCGGGGTTGCCCCGCAGCCCCGGCCCGCCGGGCCTACTCGTCGTCGCGCACCTGGTGCTGGGCGACCAGCCTGGTCTGCACCGACGGAGGCACGGCGTCGTAGTGGCTGAAGGCCATGGTGTAGCGGCCCTGGCCACCGGTCAGGGTGTTGAGCCGGGTCTGGTAGCCGCTCAGTTCGGCCAGCGGCGCCTGGGCGCGCAGGACCAGCTGGCCGTCGGGCCGCGACGCGGTGCTGCTGACCTGGCCGCGCCGCGCCGACAGGTCGCCGCTGATGTCGCCGGCCTGCCCGTCGGCGGCGGTGATCTGGAGCTCGACCACCGGCTCGAGCACGATCGGCCGCGCCTCGCGCACCGCCGCGACGAAGGCCTTGCGCGCCGCGGTGACGAAGGCGATCTCCTTGCTGTCGACGCTGTGGCTCTTGCCGTCGGTGATGACGACGCGCACGTCCACCACCGGGTAGCCGGCGATCGCGCCCTCGGCCATCGCCTGGCGCACGCCCTTCTCGACCGCCGGCATGAACTGCTGCGGGATCACGCCGCCCTTGGTGGCGTCGACGAACTCGAAGCCGCTGGCGCCGCCCTCGCTGCGCGAGAGCGGTTCGACGCGCAGGAAGACCTCGCCGAACTGGCCGGCGCCGCCGGTCTGCTTCTTGTGGCGGTGGTGGCCCTCGGCGGCGGCGGTGACGCTCTCGCGGTAGGGGATCTTCGGCGGGCGGGTCGCGACCTCGAAGCGGTAGACCTCGGCCATGCGCTCGAGCAGCAGCCGCAGGTGCAGCTCGCCGAGGCCGTAGACCACGGTCTCGCGCGTCGCGGCGACCTGCTCGATGTGCAGGCAGGGGTCCTCGGACACCAGCTTCTGCAGGATCTCCCACAGCCGCTGCTCGTCGCCGTGGCGCTTGGGCTCGATCGCCAGGCCGTGCACCGCGACCGGAAAGACCGGCGGCTTCAGGTGCAGGTGCTCGTCCTCGGCGGCGTCGTGCAGCACCGCGTCGGTGTGGATCTCGTCGACCTTGGCGACCGCGGCGATCTCGCCCGGCCCGACCGCCGGCACCTCGATGAGCGTCTTGCCCTGCAGCAGGAACAGGTGGCCGACCTTGAAGGGCTTGCGGCCGTCGCCGATGTAGAGCTGGCTGTCGCGCGTCACCGTGCCCTGGTGGACGCGGAACACGCCGAGCTTGCCCACGTAGGCGTCGACGCTGACCTTGAAGACATGCGCGACCACGTGCCGCGCCGGGTCGGGCGTCACGGCGAAGGGCTCGGCCGCCGCGCCCTCGCCGCGCAGGAACAGCGGCGGGTTGCCCTCGGTCGGGTTGGGCAGCAGCGCGACGATCGCGTCGAGCAGCTCCTTCACGCCGGTGCCGTTGCGCGCCGAGACGAAGCACACCGGGATCAGGTGGCCCTCGCGCAGCGCCTGCTCGAGCGGCGCGTGCAGCTCGCGCGCGTCGACGTCGCCGTCCTCGAGGTAGCGCTCGACGAAGGCCGCGTCGACCTCGACGACCTGCTCGACCAGCGCGCGGTGCGCCGCCGCCACCGAGGAGAAGTCGGCCTCGTGGCCCGGCTGCGCGGCCGGCTCGAACCAGCAGTCGACCACCTCCTGGCCCCGCCGGGCGGGCAGGTTCAGCGGCAGCAGCTCCTTGCCGAAGGCCGCGCGCAGATCGTCGAGCAGCACGGCCAGGTCCACGCCCGGCGCGTCGATGCGGTTGACGACGATCAGCCGGTCCAGCCCGCGCTGCGCGGCCGCCTCCATGAAGCGGCGCGTGTCCGGCTCGACGCCGACCGCGGCATTGACGACGATCACCGCGGTCTCGACCGCCTCCAGCGCCGTCAGCGCCGGACCGATGAAGTCCGGCAGCCCCGGGGTGTCGACCAAGTGGATGCGGGTGTCGCGGTGCGCCAGGTGCAGCAGCGTGGAGTTCAGCGAATGCAGGTGCTTGCGCGCCAGCGGGTCGAAGTCCGCGACGGTGCTGCCGCGCTCGACGCTGCCGGGCGAGGTGATCGCGCCGGCGGCGGCCAGCAGCGCCTCGGCCAGCGTGGTCTTGCCGGTACCGACCGGCCCGACCAGCGCCAGCGTTCGGATCGCATCGGGCGACGGCACGCTCTGGTTCGACAGCGGCATGGGGCTCTCCTCGACCGGGCAGGTGGGAGCTCAGCGTAGGAGATAGTTGCGCCGCGCACAAGCGGGCGCGGCCCCGGGCTACTGGAACGCGACCTCGGCGAAGCTGCGCAGCTTGCGGCTGTGCAGCCGGTCCACCCCATCGCGGCGCAGCAGCTCGATCGCGCGCAGCCCGATGCGCAGGTGCTGGGCCACGCGCTCGCGGTAGAACTCGTTGGCCATGCCGGGCAGCTTGATCTCGCCGTGCAGCGGCTTGTCGCTCACGCAC
>CAYOXW010000024.1:0-23714 GCA_964408005.1 uncultured Methylibium sp. | reverse complement strand
CACCTTCGTCGAGCGCGGCATCGGCGACGTCTTCATCTCGTGGGAGAACGAGGCCTTCCTGGCGGTCAAGGAACTCGGGCCGGACAAGTTCGACATCGTCGTGCCCTCGATCAGCATCCTCGCCGAGCCGCCGGTCACGGTGGTCGACAAGAACGCCGACAAGAAGGGCACGGCGGCGGTCGCGAAGGCCTACCTCGAGTACCTGTACTCGCCCGAGGGCCAGGACCTGGCCGGCCAGAACTACTACCGCCCGACCGACCCGAAGGCCGTCGCCAAGTACGAGAAGACCTTCACCAAGGTCAACCTGTTCACCATCGACCAGGTGTTCGGCGGCTGGGCCAAGGCGCAGAAGACCCACTTCGGCGACGGCGGCATCTTCGACCAGATCTACACCAAGCGCTGAGCCCGGCGCGTTCGCGGTCGCCGCACACGCCCCGGGGGCGCAGGCTCCCGGGGCTTTGCTCGTTTGGCGCATATCGAAGCGCCTAAATCGTCGTTCCTCTTATGAGCGGTGCCTCCTAGCATCTTTCGCATATGCAACGTCGTCTTCTGCTCCTGCTGGCCCTGGCCAGCCCCCTCGCACCCGCCCTCGCGGCCGGCCCCACGCTGCTGAACGTCAGCTACGACGTCTCGCGCGAGTTCTACAAGGACTACAACGCCGCCTTCGCCGCGCACTGGAAGAAGAGCGCCGGCGAGGACCTGACGCTCAACCAGAGCCACGGCGGCTCCAGCAAGCAGGCGCGCAGCGTGGTCGACGGCCTCGAGGCCGACGTGATCACGATGAACCAGCACAACGACATCGACCTGCTGGCCGAGCGCGGGCAGCTGATCCCCACCGACTGGGCCAAGCGCCTGCCCGACAACGCCGCGCCGACCACCTCGGTGTCGGTGATCCTGGTGCGCAAGGGCAACCCGAAGAACATCCGCGACTGGACCGACCTCGGCCGCCCGGGCATCTCGGTCATCATCCCCAACCCCAAGACCTCGGGCAACGGCCGCTACACCTACCTGGCGGCCTGGGGCGCGGCGCTCAAGCGCGGCGTCAACGCACAGGCCGCCGAGGCGCTGGTGGCGCGCATCTTCGCCAACGTGCCGGTGCTCGACGGCGGCGGCCGCGCCGCGACGACCACCTTCGCGCAGCGCCAGCTCGGCGATGCGCTCGTCACCTTCGAGAGCGAGGTGCCGCTGATCGCGCGCGAGTTCGGCGGCGGCTACGAGGTCGTCTACCCGCAGTGGACCGTGCTGGCCGAGAACCCGGTCAGCGTGGTCGACAAGGTGGTCGACCGCAAGGGCACGCGCAAGCCCGCCGAGGCCTACCTGAAGCACCTGTGGTCCGACGAGGGCCAGCAGATCGCGGCCAAGCACCACCTGCGCCCGCGCTCGCCCAAGGTGCTGGCGGCCTACGCGAAGGACTTCCCCAAGGTCCAGACCTTCACGGTCGACGAGCTCTT
The DNA here is from genome assembly GCA_964408005.1 of uncultured Methylibium sp. Taxonomy (GTDB): domain Bacteria; phylum Pseudomonadota; class Gammaproteobacteria; order Burkholderiales; family Burkholderiaceae_C; genus Methylibium. The sequence continues at coordinate 22,263 of CAYOXW010000024.1, read as the reverse complement.
CGGCGGCTGGAAGAAGGCGCAGGCCGATCACTTCAACGACGGCGCGACCTACGACCGCATCGTCGCCGCGACCAAGCGCTGAGGCCCTTGCGATGATCTTCACGCGCACCCTGCTGCGCCGCCACAGCGTGCTGCCGGGCTTCGACTTGGCGCTCGGCTTCACGCTGCTCTACCTGAGCCTGATCGTGCTGCTGCCGCTCAGCGCGGCCTTCCTCAAGACCTTCACGATGACCTGGGCCGCGTTCTGGGACGCGGTAAGCTCGCCACGCGTGCTGGCGAGCTACCGGCTGACCTTCGGCGCCTCGCTGTTCGGCGCGCTGCTCAACGCGGTCTTCGGGCTGATCGTCGCCTGGGTGCTGGTGCGCTACCAGTTCCCGTTCAAGCGCGTGATCGACGCGCTGGTCGACCTGCCCTTCGCGCTGCCGACCGCGGTGGCCGGCATCGCGCTGACGGCGATCTACGCGCAAAACGGCCTGATCGGCCAGCACCTGCCCTTCAGGGTGAGCTTCACGCCGGTGGGCGTGTTCGTCGCGCTGACCTTCATCGGACTGCCCTTCGTCGTGCGCACGGTGCAGCCGGTGCTCGAGGACCTGAGCCAGGAGCTCGAGGAGGCCTCGGCCACGCTGGGCGCGAGCCGCTGGCAGACCTTCCGCCACGTGATCTTCCCGGTGCTGACGCCGGCGCTGCTGACCGGCTTCGCGCTGGCCTTCGCGCGCGCGCTCGGCGAGTACGGCTCGGTGATCTTCATCGCCGGCAACATGCCGATGGTCAGCGAGATCACGCCGCTGTTGATCATCACCAAGCTCGAGCAGTACGACTACGCCGGCGCGACCGCGATCGCGGTGGTGATGCTGGTCGCGAGCTTCACGCTGCTGCTGGCGATCAATGCGCTGCAGGCCTGGTCGCGGCGCCGTCAGGGAGGGCTGTGAGATGAGTGCCGTCCTGCCGAGCCCCGCGCTGACCGCGGGCGTCGCGCCGCCGGCGCTGCGCGCCGCCACCAGCGAGCCCGCCTGGGTGCGCCGCCTGCTGATCGGGCTGGCGCTGGCCTTCCTGACGCTGTTCCTGTTCGTGCCGCTGGCGACCGTCTTCTACGAGGCGCTGAAGAAGGGCTGGGACGTCTACCTCGCGGCGATCGTCGAGCCCGACGCGCTGGCGGCGATCCAGCTGACGCTGCTGACCGCGGCGATCGCGGTGCCGCTGAACCTGGTGTTCGGCGTCGCGGCGGCCTGGACGATCGCCAAGTTCGACTTCCGCGGCAAGAACCTGCTGCTCACCCTCATCGACCTGCCCTTCAGCGTCAGCCCGGTGATCTCGGGCCTGATCTACGTGCTGATCTTCGGCCTGCAGGGCTGGTTCGGCGAGTGGCTGCGCGACCATGACCTGAAGGTCATCTTCGCGGTGCCGGGCATCGTGCTCGCGACCGTGTTCGTGACCTTCCCCTTCGTCGCGCGCGAGCTGATCCCGCTGATGCAGGCCCAGGGCACCGAGCAGGAGGAGGCCGCGCGCGTGCTCGGCGCGAGCGGCTGGCAGACCTTCCGCCGCGTCACGCTGCCCAACATCAAGTGGGCGCTGCTGTACGGCGTGATCCTGTGCAACGCGCGGGCGATGGGCGAGTTCGGCGCGGTGAGCGTGGTCTCGGGCCACATCCGCGGCCAGACCAACACGATGCCGCTGCACATCGAGATCCTCTACAACGAGTACCAGTTCGCGGCCTCGTTCGCCGTGGCCTCGCTGCTGGCGCTGCTGGCGCTGGTGACGCTGGTGCTGAAGTTCGCGGTCGAGCAGCGCGTCAAGCGAGAGATCAAGGCCGTCGTGCCGGAGCACACATCATGAGCATCGAAGTCCGCAACCTCAACAAGCGCTTCGGGCAGACCGTGGTCTGCGACAACCTGAACCTGACGATGCCGGCCGGCGAGCTGGTCGCGCTGCTCGGGCCCTCGGGCTCGGGCAAGACCACGCTGCTGCGCATCATCGCGGGGCTCGAGGTGCCCGACAGCGGCAGCGTGCACTTCCACGGCGAGGACGCCACCGGCACCGACGTGCGCGAACGCCAGGTCGGCTTCGTGTTCCAGCATTACGCGCTATTCGGCCACATGAGCATCTTCGAGAACGTCGCCTTCGGCCTGCGCGTGCGGCCCAAGGCCACGCGACCGGACGAGGCGACGATCAGGCGCAAGGTCATGGAGCTGCTCTCGCTGGTGCAGCTCGACTGGGTCGCCGACCGCTTCCCGCACCAGCTCTCCGGTGGCCAGCGCCAGCGCATCGCGCTGGCGCGCGCGCTGGCGGTCGAGCCCAAGGTGCTGCTGCTCGACGAGCCCTTCGGCGCCTTGGATGCGAAGGTCCGCAAGGAACTGCGCCGCTGGCTGCGCCGCCTGCACGACGAGGTGCATGTCACCAGCGTCTTCGTCACCCACGACCAGGAAGAGGCGATGGAGGTCGCCGACCGCATCGTCGTGATGAACCAGGGCCGCATCGAGCAGCAGGGCGCGCCCGACGAGGTCTACGACCGCCCGGCGACGCCCTTCGTGCTGCAGTTCCTCGGCGACGTGAATCTCTTCCACGGCCGCCTCGGCGGCGGTGAGGCCAGCTATGTGCGCCCGCACGAGCTCGAGATCCTGGAGGCGCCGGCCGAAGGGGCGCTCGAGGTCACGCTGGCACAGGCCCTGACGGTCGGCCCGAACACCCGCGTCGAGTTCAAGCGCCTTGATGACGGCAGCTATGTCGACGTCGAGCTGCCGCGCGCCGACTGGCAGGCGCTGCGCGAGCGGCTCGCGCTGGCGCCGGGGCGGCGCGTGCACCTGCGGCCGCGCCGGGTGACGCGCTTCGCGGTGGCGGCGGCCTGAGGATCCCACGAACGGTTGCACACGGTCATGGCGCCGCGCCACCGACGGCGCTATCGTTGCCGCTTCTTCGTTCCCAGGGGATCCGCATGGTCGCACGGCGTGGGCTGAGGGTTTCGACGGCGGTCGCGATGCTCCTCGCAGCCTGCGGCGGGGGCGGAGGTGGTGACGGCGGCGGCGGTGGCGGCGGCCCGGGCGACGACACCGAGGCGCCGACGGCCACGCTGACGGCCCCCGCGGCCTTCGCCGATGGCCTGGGCGGTGACCTGCTGCTCAGCGCCAGCGCGAGCGACAACGACACGGTCGCCGAGGTCGAGTTCCAGATCGACGGACTGGCGGCCGGCACCGACAGCACCTCACCCTATGCGGTGACGATCGCCACCACGGCGCACGCCTCGGGCCAGCACGTGCTGCGGGCCCGCGCACGCGACGCGGCCGGCAACGTGTCGCCCTGGTCGAGCGCGACGGTGCGCTTCGGCGGCACCCGCAATGTGCCGGCCGGCTTCACGCTCGACAGCGCCTGGATCGGAGGGCTCCTCAGCGCGACCGCCTTCGCCCAGGCGCCGGACGGCCGCTGGTTCGTCGCGCAGCAGGGCGGCGCGCTGCGCGTGGTGAAAGACGGCGCGCTGCTGGCGACGCCCTTCATCACGCTGAGCGTCGACACCGCCGGCGAGCGCGGGCTGATCGGCGTCGCGCTGCACCCGAATTTCGCCAGCAACCGCTGGGTCTACCTGCACTACACGACGCTCGAGGGCGGCGCGCACGCGCGCATCAGCCGCTTCACCGCGAACCCGAGCAACCCCGACATCGTCTCGGTCGGCAGCGAGCTGCGCATCGCCGACCTGCCGCTGCTGTCGAGCGCCACCAACCACAACGGCGGGGCGATGCACTTCGGCACCGACGGCAAGCTCTACGTCGGCGTCGGCGACAACAACACCGGGGCCAACGCCCAGAGCCTCGCGTCGCCCCTCGGCAAGCTGCTGCGCTTCAACGAAGACGGCTCGATCCCCGGCGACAACCCCTTCTGCACGACCCAGGGCAACCTCAGCTGCGCCGTCTGGGCCTACGGGCTGCGCAACCCCTTCACCTTCGCGGTCCAGCCCGGCACGGGCCGCATCCACATCAACGACGTCGGTGCGGCCGCCTGGGAGGAGATCGACCTCGGCATGGCCGGGGCCAACTACGGCTGGCCGGCCTCCGAGGGCCCCGACGGCGTCGGCCCCGGCATCACCGGCCCGCTGTTCGCCTACGGTCACGCCGATGCCGCGCCGCCGGGCTCGGGACCCGGCGGCTTCTTCACCGGCTTCGCGATCGCCGGGGGCGCGTTCTACCCGAACAGCGGCGATTTCCCGGCCGGCTACCGCGGCAGCTACTACTTCGCCGATTTCGTGACCCGCTTCGTCGCGCGTCTCGGCACCGGTGCCAGCAGCAACGCCTACGCCTTCGCGACGCTGGCGACCACCCCGGTCGACCTGCGCGTGGGCCTCGACGGCGCGCTCTACGCGCTGACGCGCAGCGGCATCACGCGCATCGCAAGCACCGCCCCTTAGAGGGTCGGGTCCTGCACCGCCGCGCCCGGCGCAGTGCGCAGCACATGCTCGACGGTGGCGCGCGTCAGCGGCGGCGCGAAGGCCTGGATGAAGGCAAAGGCGTAGCCGCGCAGCCAGGCCCCGCGGCGCACCGCCAGGCGCGTCGTGTTCAGCCCGAACAGGTGGCGCGCGTCGAGCGCGCCCAGGTTGGCGTCGCGCGTCTCGTCGTAGGCGATCGAGGCGACGATGCCGACGCCCAGGCCGAGCTCGACATAGGTCTTGATCACGTCCGCATCCATCGCCGACAGCACGATCTGCGGCGCCAGCCCGGCCTTCGCGAAGGACTGGTCGATGTGCGAGCGGCCGGTGTAGCCGGTGTCGTAGGTAATCAGCGGGTAGCGTGCCAGCTCGGCCAGCGTGAGCGTCGGCGCGTCGAGCAGCGGGTGGCCCTTGGGCACCACCACCGCATGCGACCACACGTAGCAGGGCAGCGCCGCGAGCTCCGGGTACTGCGCCAGCGCCTCGGTGGCGATGCCGATGTCGGCCTCGCCCTCGATCAGCATCTCGGCGATCTGCTTGGGTGAGCCCTGGTGCAACTGCAGCTGCACGTCGGGGTGGCTGGCGCGGAAGTCGCGCACCGCCCCCGGCAGCGCGTAGCGCGCCTGCGAGTGGGTGGCCGCGATCGACAGCTCGCCATGGCTCTGGTCGCGGAAGTCGTCGCCGGCGCGGCGCAGGTTGTCGGCCTCGAGCAGCAGCCGCTCGACGATCGGCAGCACCGCCGAGCCCGGCGGCGTCAGGCCGGTCAGGCGCTTGCCGGCACGCACGAAGATCTCGACGCCGAGCTCGTCCTCGAGTTCGCGGATCTGGCGGCTCACGCCCGGCTGGGAGGTGTGCAGCGCGCCGGCCACCTCGGTCAGGTTGAAATCGTGGCGGACGGCCTCGCGGACCGAACGCAGTTGCTGGAAATTCATGGCGGAAGAGTCGGTTGGGAAGCGATGGAAGCCATTCTTCCGTCCGATCGTTCTGCGAAGAACGAATATTCAGTTGTTTGTTTGATCGTTTAATGCATATAGATCGGCGCCCAGCGTCGATCCGTTGACCGCCGCGCCGCTGCGGTGACGACCGCAGCGCGTGGCTGGAAAGCATCCCCACAGGGGGCGTTCGACGGATCAAAAAGCCCTGAAATAGCGGGAATATAAACAGCAAGCGCTCACATCATTCATCGATGTGCAGCGGCTGCAGCGCAGGCCCCGCCATCGGGCGGCCCCGCCCCCGCGCCCGCAGGTGCTCCCGAGCGGCCGGGCCGCTGCGGCTCTGAGACACTTGCATCCTTCCCCCCCGCCGACATGCCGCAAGCCCGCACGCCGACCTTCAGCAGCGCCGACTTCCGCGCCGCCCTGGGCACCTTCGCGACCGGAGTGACCATCGTCACCGCGCGCACGCCCGACGGCCAGCGTGTCGGCCTGACCGCGAACTCCTTCAACTCGGTGTCGCTGACGCCGCCGCTGGTGCTGTGGAGCCTGTCGCGCAACGCCGCCTCGCTGCCGGCGTTCGCGCAGGGCTCGCATTACGCGATCAACATCCTCGCGGCCGACCAGCGCGCGCTGGCCGAGCGTTTCGCGAGCCGCACCGCCGACCGCTTCGCCGGCGTCGCCTGGACCGAGGGCGTCGGCGGCGCCCCGCGGATCGACGGCGCCGCGGCGGTGTTCGAGTGCTTCAACCGCAGCCGCTACGAGGAAGGCGACCACGTCATCTTCGTCGGCGAGGTCGAGCGCTGCGCGGTGCTGCCGGGCGCCGCCCCGCTGATCTTCCACGGCGGGCGCTACTTCACCGAGCTGCCGCTCTAGCCCGCGCGTGGGCCGGGCGCCCACCGATCTGACGCTGGCAAGGGCGGAGGATGCGAGCGGCTCTCGCGAACTTGCGGGGCCTGCCGAACGGACGCGCGAGGATTCAGGTCAACGCCATGGGGCAGGCGATTCGGACTCGGCTTTGCACGCCCAAAGATGTGGGTTCTTACTAGAACTGACCTATTGCTGACCTTCGGCCCGTGAGAATGCGGCAACCGCCCCCTCAGTCCGCAGTGAACAGTGGAATGGTCACTGGCGATGGTCCTTCCATGGGGATACAGCCGTGGGAGCGATGCTGGCCGTGAAGCCTGGCGGCAAGTGCTTGTACGTGGCGCCTGGCTTGGTATCGGAACCATGAATGGCCGCATCGAGATCGCGTACTGGAAGCGGAACGCACTGAGCGGTGAACAGCTTTCCTCCATCGACCGAGTATCCAATGCGCTTGAACGCATCGTAGTACGGGGTGATGACCAGCGAGCCGCCGAAATACCCGGTATTGCAAACCACCACGTTGCAGAAGACCGTCCTTGATAGAGAAACGGCCAACGACTCAAAGAGCTTTACGTCACGGTTATAGGCAATGACAAACAAATGGTGAACTCGTCCACGATAGAGGAGGGCGCGCTCAATATCCATGAAGTCATAGCAAATGCTGGTCCCGATACGCCCATAGGGTCCTGCATCGAAGACGTAGACGTTGGGATCGGCATCGAACGTCCACGGCGGCATGTACGTCTTGAAGCCGGACGCCTCAGCTGGCGCGGGGTCCCGTTTGCCGAACCAAACTCTGGCGGCATAGCGTGAAGGTGTGCGCTTCCAGAAGTTCCTTGGGACGATAACAAGGCCTTCGTTTTTCGCAGATTTCGTCAGATGGTCTAGGCGGTAATCAACCCCAACGATCGCTATCGCATTCATGGAACAGACTAGTCGCTCGAAGTCGTCCAGTCGCGTTCTTGGAAGTGCTAGCTCTGGGAGAAGAATGATGCGGGGCTGGTCGTCGTGATCGGCCAACGCCCTCATTGCTCTCCGAATCTCGTGCCACGCGCGGCTGTCCTCGATTGCCGAGATTTTTGGTTCACCTCTAGCGGCACTCCAGGCAAGCTTGTAATCTAAGGTCGTCTGAATTACTCCAAGGGTAAGCGCATCAACAAGTGTTGGATTCTCGGGGTTCATGCTGGACCTATTTCAAAGTAGCGCTTCCAATCAACATCAGTGAGGTGCATTAGACTGACGGGAGTGATCTGCCGGGACTGCTGATTGAAGGTTGATATCTGATTTCCTTCAAGTTCGTTTTGGGCGATCGAGATGATGCGCGCCAAATCCGCGACATCAATGAGACTTACTGGATCGTGCTCAGTGTCATCGTCGAAGTCCGGGCTCCATGCTTGGTGCAGGCCGGCGAATACGTTCTCGGCTGCACGAGGTTGGAGACACGCTTCGAGAATTCCAAGAGTTGCTGACGAATAGGTGATTTCATCTCGAAGGAGTTGCGGGAGATGCCTGAGCATGCTTTCGTGCCCCAGCCCGTTCCATTGCGCTGGCAGGAGGAAGGAGCGCGAAAGCAAGGCAAAGAGGCAAAGGCCAAGACCGCGAATTGGATTCTGAGCGGATCCTATGTCGCTCACGACGAGCGGGGAATATCGTCTGTCATAGATCTGACGCCGCCGGGGGACTTGCCGAAGAACCCCACCGCCAGGCTCGCGCAACTTCTGCTTCCACTCTTGCCAGGAGACTGCCCGCGTATCGATGAGATGGCTCGGCAGCGCGAAATTGAGCGGATGCGCACAATGGGAGCGCGTATCAGTGTTTTTGCGCGATGCACGTTGAAGATAGTCCTGATCCAGCGTCTCGGCGGCGGGCGATAGCAGCAGCGCCGCTTGTCTAACGATCTCTAGGCACGTCCATTCGCCGAGTCGCCATTCCTTTGTGATTCCGGGATCGTGGCTGCCCCATATCTTTGTCGCCCAGACTGGCAATGGCAGCAGCTTCCCCGTCTCAGACCCATCTAATGATGTCCGAACGCGAGAAGCTGCCGGTGAAAGAGCTGTCATGCGCTGGATGTCAGGTCGATCGAGGCGACCCATTAAGGCGTCAAACCACCACCCTTCTTGATTCGCTTGAATTGGCCTAGTTGCTGACGCGATCCGCGCTAGAGGCGCGATTGGCGCGTCCGCCGGGAAGAAGGTCCAAAGATCATCGGATTCAGGTAAGCCATCGACGAGCGTTCCCAGGTGAAGAATAAGATCAGATGCTCGACGAACGGGCTTGCGAAGGTCGAACTTGCATCCCCACCAGGCTAGCGCAACGCGCAGATCTGGCGCCACGTCATCGCTACTTAGCAACGCGCGGCCTTTGTCGACAAATGGCTGACTCAGCCGGTGCCCCACGAGTTGCATGGAGCCTGGAGACTGTTCTAACAGTACGGTGGCGCAGTACACACCGACGAAGAACTGATTCAGACTCTTCTGTACAAACCATCGGTCTGCTGCAGGCACGCCTCGATTAGTGAGCCTTGCAATATCCCGCAGAGATCGCAGCGCGGCGGCTCTGCGCCAGCCTGCAGCATTGGTGTCGACAAGCAGCTGCGCAGCACGCACGGTTTCTGCAGCGAGCACCGCGTAAGAATTGCCGAGTATGTAGCTAGCCGCTAGTCGATTGACCGGGTCACGCGCGTAGCGATCGATGTCATCGAAGAGAAGTTCCAGTCCCGTGGCGCCTAGGCGGCGCGCAATCGTCAGCGCATGAGTCCACAGGCGGACGCGATCAGGCCGTTCGTGTAGGACTCTTCTGACCAAGCCAAATACTCTGTCGGCGATGCCGACAAGTCGGGCGTGAATCTGGGCGTCGTTGATGCCAGTAAGACTCGCGATTGGATCGAGTGAAGAGTCTTGTCCTTTGCGGTCCTTTGCTTGGCTCCCGGTCGCGCGGCTTTGCCCGGGGTCACCGTGTCGAATGTTGAGTGTTTCCGGTGCCGCGAGCCTAGCTTCGGCGACACGAGCAAGGCGAGTCGCCGCGAATGCCAGACGTGTGCGCTCTGGCATCTCTGCTTCAGGAACATCTACGAGCAATAGATGTTCTAACTGCTGAGACAGGATTGAAAGCTCGTTATCTTCGAGCGCCGTGAAATCTGTCCTGCCAATTGCCGAAACGAGGGCAATCGTCTTTGTCATCAATGGAGTTGGAAATTCAGGATCGAGGCGGCAATCGTCCTGGGCTCGATTCCACTTATCCGACCCGGCAATGCGTTTGCTTGCATCGCTGGTTCCTAGCAACTCCCCTAGCGCTTTCGGTTCGGTCTTGGCGGGGTTGATGCTGGCGCCAGAGCCTAGCCTTTCGATCACGTCCTTGTAGTGGTCGATCCACTTCACCAGCTCCTCAAACGTCTTGGCCAATATCACATGATCATCGACATAGCGGAAATGCGCGACGCGTCCGCTTGGAAGCGATTTCTTTACTTCTTGGTCAACCTGCAAGAGCGCTGCATTTGCGAGAAACCCTGACACCATGAGCCCAGTGGGAATTCTGCGGAAGGTTTTCCTAGACTCGTCAAGTTCTATGTGCTTGAGCTCAGTATCTGTCCAACCCTCGAGGTCCAATGGAAGCTGCGTCAGCGTCTTCAACAGCTGTTGAACTTCAGGGCGCAGCTCGGCCGGGACGGACTGAGCGATTGCGTCAACGCAAGCTGCGAGGGGAATGGACGGGTAGAACTTCTCCAAATCTACCGATGCCCAGTAGATGTCACTCTTGTTTGCATCAGTTGGCAAAGAAGTCCAATAGTCGGCGAGAACGAATGGACATCTATCAGCCTTCTGCATGCGATGTTGAACTTCAAGTTCTTCGCGTTCATCGTCATCAAGGCTGCCAACCCTTCTATGACCGTGCACCGCAGCAGAAACCGCTAGCGCTACGTGCCGCCTAAACAGCGGCCAAGCCTGCTGAAACGGCCGGTAGATTCGACCGGAGGAGTGCCTGTATGGGCCGACCCTCCTTATCTTTTTCCCGTGATTGTCTTCTTCAATCCATGCAGACCGGAAGAGTCGGTTGCCGTAGCTCCAAACAGGCATCCGCGCATCGACGTAGCGCCCAAGGACGTTCACGACTGCCGCCCAGGCGACTTGATCTCTGACCGTAAAGTGGAAGTACTGTCGAACCCGGGGATTCCCCTCTCCATCAGGGTTTTTTGGAAAAGCCATCGGCCGAATCGGCGACATCCGGAATTTCCTAGAGCGTAGATCGTCACCAAGGCTCTGAAGTTCGCGGCCCAAATGAACCTCAAAAGAGGCAAGGTCCGCCTCGTCGATCCAGATGTCCCCTGGGACAGATGCTCGCTTTACTTTCTCCCATGCCCAGCGCATGTTCAGTTGGTCGCATACCTGACGCAGGAAGCTATGCATTCTTTCCTCGCGCAATCACGTCACTGGCATCCATGTCTTTAGGCGGAACTGCAAACCGAATGCTCTTGCTTTTAGCCCGAAATTCCTTTGCAAGAAATTTCATGAATTTTTCACCTGCAGCATCACCGTCGGGAACGCCAATCAGATCAAACGGAAGTAATTCATCAACCCATTCAGAACGAAATGATGTGGCCCCTAGAACCGCAACCGCTGCCAACCCGGCCCCTTCCATCGCAATTGCGTCTGGTACGCCCTCGCATATGTGGACAAGACTTCCTGGCCGCAACTGGCCAAGTCGCTGGCTGTTGTACATGGGTTTGGGAATGCCACTTGGGCCGAAGAACTTCATGCTGCTTTGAAGGCAGCGAACCTGTAAGTATTGTGTAGCTGCCTCGGACTTGAAGGGGAACAGTAACGCGTAGCCAGACCAACTTAGTGCTCGTCGCTTTCCTGACAGTCCTGCGCTGCGGATTCGCTCTGCGCCCCAATGCTTTTCCAGTACCCGATACGCCCTTGTCGCATCTATGAGTTCCACGACGCCGAACTTGCGTGCCAGTTCCGGTGCAATTCCATGGGCTTGCAGGTAGGCAATCCCCAGCGACTCTTGGACCGGGCCGCAGTGCGCTATGAGCCAGGTGTACAGCTCGGGGTCCGGATTCGTCGCTGTGGCCGGAGGAGGGGAATCGGTTGGCTTGGGACTTGTCGTTCGCGAAATTGAATGATCGCGTCGGCCTGGTTGCACATCGCCGCCAATGATGCCGAAGTGGCAGCAGAGCCATTTACAGGCATCCATAAACGAAAGGCCGTAAATCTTCTGGACTAGTGCAATTGCGTCACCATGTTCACCGCACCCGAAGCACCTCCAGGTATTTCGCGCTTTACTGACGGTGAAGCTTGGACTCGCTGCGTCGTGTCCGTTAAAGCACATCGCCTTGCTGCCACGTAGGATGATTCCTACGGACGATGCGACGTCCGCCATGGGCAATCCGCGAAGGCGCGCAAGCGCCTGATCACCCAGTGGCCTCGGCTTGGCTGCTTGTACGCTGGCTCGCCTCAAAAGCATCCTCCATGCGCCAGTTTCTGTTTTCTTACGAAAATTGTCCCACGGAGACAAGGTGACGGGGTTGCGAATCCGTTGACATCTGAACGGCACTGAGTACGCAAAGACGGCGGCGGCCAATCCAAGCAAGATGGCTACGGCAAGGATTCCACCAAAAGTCTAGGTTTTGATCTCTCTGTGCGCGGTGAACCCAGCGTCAAAGCCAAGCCCACGCCCACGCCGGCCAGCATAAAAATCGACTCGGTTTACTCTAGGTCGGCAGCCAACTAGGCTTGGTGCAGCGCCTCGACGCAAGCTGCCCTCCGCACGGCAATTGCTCGCTGACTAGAGCGTGGTTGTTTAGATGGGGAAACTGAATTGCCGCGAAGCGGCCATTGTCGAACTTCGGCTTTCAGTCTGAACCGCCATTTGACGGGATCAATTCAAGGACTGCTCCCGCAGCGCCTCACTGCGGCAAGCACCCCAGCCCCGAATTGCGCTGGGCAGCCCTGCGCACACGTCACCGCGGTACAGCGCCCTCGTCCACGTCGAGGTACTCCCACTGGTTCTGCCAGAACACCGGCCGCCGGTAGCCCTGCACGCGCGGCTGCGCGAGATCGGTGACGATGCGGTGCACCCTCGTCTTGTAGGGCATGTAGACCGCGAGGATGCGCTTGGCCTCGAGGAACAGCGCGACGCGCTCGGGCCCATCGGGCAGTCCCTGGATGCGCTCGTACAGCGCGTCGAACGCGGGGCGCTGGAAGCGTGCGATGTTCTGCCCCCCGACCTGCGGGCCGTTCATGCGCATCAGCGCGCCACCCCCGTCGGGCGCGGCGGCGGTCGAGCCCAGCGACCAGACCATGAAGCGGCCGGCGCGCGCGGCCTTCAACTGCTCGGGCCACTGCCCGATCGAGAACTTCAGCTTCAGCCCGATCGCCGTCATGTTGCGTTGCCACAGCTCGTCGAACTGGCGCGAGTTCTGGTCCGGCTGGGTCGCGATCTCGAGCAGCAGCGCCGAGCCGTCGGGCTGCTCGCGCCAGCCGTCGCCGTCGCGGTCGACGTAGCCATACAGGTCGAGCAGCGCCCGCGCGCGCGCCGGGTCGTAGTCGCTCATCTCGCTCTTGAAGGCCGGGTCATAGCCGCTGGTGTGCGGCACCAGCAGCGACTGCGCCGGCACCGCCTGGCCCTTCCACACCTGGGCGATCTCGCGGCCCACGTCGGTGGCCAGGCTGATCGCGCGGCGCAGCGCGACGCGCTCGGGCGTGTAGCCGCCGATCACCGGGTGCTCCATGTTGAAGACATAGAAGGCGCTGTCGGGCTGCAGCACGCGCCAGGCGCGCACGCCGGCGCGCGCGAGGTGGGGCGCGAGCCGGCCTTGCGGCATCGCGGTGGCGACGTACTCGCTCGGCACCGCGACGACGTCGATCTGGCCGTTAAGGAAGGCCAGCCAGCGCGGCTGCTGCTCCTGGATGATGCTGATCTCGACGCGGTCGAGCAGCGGCAGCGCGCGGCCCTGGTAGCGCGCGGCGAGCGCGCGGCCCTCGGCGTCGCCGGCGGCCGGCTCGACCGCATAGCGGCGCCAGTAGCCCGGGTTGCGCTCCAGCACGATCAGCGAGCTGCGCCGCCACTGCGCCAGCCGGAACGGCCCGGTGCCGACCGGGTGGGCGGCGATCTGGTCGCCGTAGCGCTCGGCGACCTCGCGCGCGACCGCGCCGAACAGGTCGCCGGTGGCGAGCAGCTCGAGCAGGCGCGGGCGCGGCCGCTCGGTGCGGATCTGCAGCGTGTAGCGGTCCAGCGCGCGCAGGCCCTCGATCGGGCGGTCGTAGTCGAAGGGGCGCTTGCGCTCCAGCGCCTCGCGGCGCAGCGCGGCCAGGCCGACGAAGCCCTCCTGCTCCATCGAGGTCCACACCGGGCTCTTCAGCGCCGGATCGGCAAAGCGCTTGAAGGCGTAGACATAGTCCTCGGCGACCAGCTCGCGCGGCTTGCCGCCGAAGGCCGGGTCGTCGGCGAAGTGGATGCCGCGCTTCAAGCGGATCGTGAAGCTGCGGAAGTCCGGCGACACCTCGGGCAGCGCCTCGGCCGTCAGCGGCTTGATCTTCGCCGGCCGCGCCAGGTGGTCGTAGTGGTACAGGCCCTCGAAGAGGTGCGGCGTGACCGTGCGCGAATACAGGTCGTTGATCTGCGCCGGGTCGAAGCCGGTCTCGGCGACCGGGAAGGACACGCGCAGGACCTTCTCGGCCGCGGCCGGCCACGCCGCCACGGCCCACAGGCTCAGTGCGAGCGCGCAGGCTGCCGCTCGGGATCGATGTCGACGAATTGCCACCATTCGCGGAGGAAGACGTTGCGGTGATAGCCGATCACCCAGGGCTGGGCAAGATCGGTGAAGACGCGGTGCGCATGCACCTTGACCGGCATGTAGGCGATCAGGAGTTTCTGCGCCTCGCGCATCGCGGCCAGGCGCTCGGGGCCGTCGGGCAGCAGCTTCTGGCGCAGGTAGGCGCGGTTGAAGGCCGGCAGGTCGAAGCGCGCCTTGTTGGACTGTCCCTTCGCGCCACCGTCGGCCAGCGCGAGGAAGGTGTCGCCGTCGGGGTGGACCGCGCTCCAGCCCACGCCCCACATCATCAGCTTGCCGGCGCTCGCGGCCTTCAGGTTCTCGGGCCACTTGGCGACCTTGAACTCGATGCGGAGGCCCAGCGCCTGCATGTTCTTCTGCCACTGCTCGGCGAGCTGGCGCGAGCCCTGGTCCGGCTGGGTCGCGTACTCGAGGGTCAGCGCACGGCCGTCGGGTTGCTCGCGCCAGCCGTCGCCGTCGCGGTCGACGTAGCCGTACAGGTCGAGCAGGGCCTTCGCGCGCGCCGGGTCATGGGTGCTCATCTCGCTCCTGAACGCGGCGTCGTAGCCCCAGCTGCCCGGGGCGATCACGCCCTGCGCCGGCACGGCCTGGCCACGGCGCACGAGGCGGATCTCCTTGTCGACGTCGACGCCGAGCGCGATCGCGCGGCGCAGCGCGACCCGCTCGGGCGTATAGCCCCCGACGGTGGGGGCCTCCATGTTGAAGTAGCTGATCGCGACGTCGGCGCGCGGGTAGCGCAGCATCGTCAGGCCCTGCTTCCTCAGATGGGGCGCGAGCTCGTTGTTCGGCATCACGAAGCCGGCGTACTCGGCCGGCACCTCCTCGAGCACATCGTGCTCGCCGTTCAGGAAGGCCAGCCAGCGCGGCTGGTTCTCCTCGATGATGCCGATCTCGACGCGGTCGATCATCGGCAGGCGCCGGCCCTTCAGGCGCGCCGCGGCCTGCCGGGCGAGCGGGTCGTCGGGCGGCGCCTCCTCGTCGTAGCGGACCTCGCGGTAGTTCGGGTTCTTCTCGAGCACGATGCGCGAGGCGCGCCGCCACTCGGCCAGCCGGTAGGGGCCGGTGCCCACCGGGTGCTCCATGATCTGCTCGCCGTAGCGCTCGACCACCTCGCGGGCGACCGCGCCGAAGGCGCCGGCGTCGCTGAGCAGCTCCGGGAAACGCGGGCGCGGCTCGGCGAGGCGGAACTGCAGCGTGTAGCGGTCCAGCGCGCGCAGGCCCTCGACCTCGCGGTCGTAGGGGAAGGGCTGCTTGCTCGCCAGCACCTCGCGGCGCAGCTCCGACAGGCCGAGGAGCCTGGCGTTCTCGAGCAGGTAGAGGTTGTTGCTCTTCCAGCGCGGGTCGTAGTGGCGCTTGTAGGAATAGACATAGTCCTCGGCGGTCAGCTCGCGCGGGCGCCCGCCGAAGGCCGGGTCGTCGGCGAAGAAGATGCCGGGCTTGAGGCGGACCGTCCAGGTGCGGAAGTCGTCCGCGGGCTCGGGCGGCGCGGCCGCGGTGTTGGGCCGGCGGCGCACCGGGCGGGCGAGGAATTCGTACTGGTAGAGCGCCTCGAAGATCGAGCCGACGACGACGCGCGAGTACAGGTCCGAGACCTGGGCCGGGTCGAAGCCGGTCTCGGCGACGCGGAAGGCGTAGCGCAACACCTTGGGGGCGTCGGCGGGGGCGGCCGCCGGCGGCGCGGCCACGGCGCTCGCCATGAGCATCGCGCACAGGGCCGGCGCCCAGGCCTGTCGGAACATCGAGACACTCCTGCTCGGAACGCTGCGCAGTCTAGCCGCCCGCCCCGCACACCGACGCGCTGCGCGGGGCGGCTCCGAGGCCCTAGACTCGCGCCCAGTCTCCGGAGCTGCTCGAACCCCCCGATGGCCGCATACTTGATCCGGCGCCTGTGGCAGATGGTCCCGACGCTGGTCGGCGTCGTGCTGCTGGTGTTCTTCCTCTTCAAGACCTTCGGCGGCGACCCGGCCGAGATCCTCGGCGGCCTCAACGCCACGCCCGAGCAGATCGACGCGATCCGCGAGCAGCTCGGCCTGAACAAGCCGGTGTGGCAGCAGCTGTGGATCTTCGTGCAGCAGATCGCCCGCTTCGACTGGGGCCGCAGCTGGGCCACCAACGAGCCGGTGTCGGCGCTGTTCGCCTCGCGCCTGCCGGCCACGCTGACGGTGATGGGGCCGATCCTGCTGCTCGAGGTGCTGCTGGCGATCCCCTTCGCGCTCGCCGTCGCCTACGTGCGCGGCTCGCTGACCGACCGCGCGATCATGGTGCTGACGACCCTCGCGCTGTCGATCAGCTTCCTGGTCTACGTGATCGTCGGCCAGTACCTGTTCGCCTTCCAGCTCGGCTGGTTCCCGGTGCAGGGCTGGAGCGACAGCGTCTGGACCAATCTCGCGCGCTACGCGCCGCTGCCGGTGCTGCTGGCGGTGCTGGTAAGCCTGGCGCCGCAGACGCGGCTGTACCGCAGCTTCTTCCTCGACGAGATCGGCCAGGACTATGTGCGCACCGCGCGCGCCAAGGGCCTGGGCGAGACGCGCATCCTGCTGACGCATGTGCTGCGCAACGCGCTGATCCCGATCCTGACCAACGTCGCGGTGCTGCTGCCCGGGGTCTTCGTCGGCAGCTTCCTGATCGAGACCTTCTTCTCCATCCCCGGCCTGGGCCGCGAGGTGCTGCTGGCGGTCAACCGCAGCGACTACCCGGTGATCCAGGCGGTGACGATCTACATCGCCATGCTGACGATGGTGATCAACCTCGCGACCGACCTGCTCTACAAGGTCGTCGACCCGCGCGTCGTCCTGCGATGAGCGCCGTGCTGCCTCAAGCCGCCACGCCCGCGGCGGCGCAACGCTCCGAGGGCGTCTGGGCCACCGCCGCACGGCGCTTCCGCGCCGACCGCGTCGGCCTGGTCTCGCTGGCGATCGTCGCCGCCTTCCTGGTGCTGGTCGTGCTGGCCGGCGTCGGCGCGGTGGCGTCGAAGTGGCAGGCCGAGGTCGGCGTGCCGAACGCCCCGCCGAGCTTCATGGGCCCGGCGCCCCGGGCCGAGCCGAGCGCGATCGCCGCGCCCCGGGGACCGAACGTCGACCTCTCCGACATCGACCCGCTGGCGCCGCGCTATGGCGAATGGGCCGAGGCCGCCAAGCGCTACCGCAGCGCCGAGACGCCGCGCGCCGAGACCCTGCCCTTCGGCGCCGACCGGCTGGGGCGCGACGTGCTCGCCAAGGCCATCAAGGGCGCCGAGGTCTCGATCCTGGTCGGCGTCTCGGCGGCGCTGCTGGCCACGCTGATCGGCACCCTGCTCGGCGCGCTCGGCGGCTTCTTCGGCGGCAAGGTCGGCGACCTGCTCGAGTGGGTCTACAACGTCTTCACCTCGATCCCCGGCATCCTGCTGATCTTCGCGTTCGCGGCGGTCACCGGGCGCGGCGTCGGCTCGGTGGTGCTGATCCTCGGGCTGACCGGCTGGACCGGCATCTACCGGCTGGTGCGCGCCGAGTTCATCAAGCACTCGGTGCGCGAGTACGTGCGCGCGGCCGAGGCGATCGGCGCCAGCGCCGCCTCGCGCATGTTCCGCCACATCCTGCCCAATGTGAGCCACGTGGTGCTGGTGCAGCTGTCGATCCACGTCGTCGGCTTCATCAAGGCCGAGGTCATCCTCAGCTACCTGGGCCTGGGCGTCGGCGTCGACGAGGTGTCCTGGGGCACGATGCTGGCCGAGGCGCAGGCCGAGCTGATCCTCGGCCACTGGTGGCAGCTGGCGGCGGCGACGCTCTTCATGGCGGTGTTCGTCACCGCCTTCTCGCTGATGACCGACGCGCTGCGCGATGCGCTCGACCCGAAGTTGCGGGGCGCCGAATGAGCCTCCTCGCCGCCCGGCACTCCCCGATCCACCGCGAACCGCCATGCTGCTGAGCGTCGAGAACCTGCGCGTGCGCTTTCGCCTCGGCCGCGGCGAAAGCGCCGGCCATGCCGAGGCCGTCGGCCGCGGCGAGCAGGGCGTGAGCTTCGAGATCCCGGAGAACGGCACCGTCGCGCTGGTCGGCGAGTCGGGCTCGGGCAAGAGCGTCACGGCGATGTCCATCCTCAACCTGCTGCCGGACAACGCCGAGCGCCGCGGCGCGATCCGCTTCCTCGGCCGCGACCTGCTGGCCGCCGGCCTGCCCGAGCTGCAGGCGCTGCGCGGCAAGGACATCGCCTGCGTGTTCCAGGACCCGATGAGCTCGCTGAACCCGGTGTTCAGCATCGGCCAGCAGCTCGCCGAACCGCTGCGCCTGCACCTCGGCATGAGCGCTCGGCAGGCGCGCGAGCGGGCGCTGGCGCTGCTCAACGAGGTCGGCCTGCCCGATGCGAAGCGCCGGCTCGACGCCTACCCGCACGAGCTCTCCGGTGGCCAGCAGCAGCGCGTGATGATCGCGATGGCGATCGCCTGCGAGCCCAAGCTGCTGATCGCCGACGAGCCGACCACCGCGCTCGACGTGACCATCCAGCGCCAGATCCTCGAGCTGCTGGCCGGCCTGAAGCAGCGTCACCGCATGAGCATGCTCTTCATCAGCCACGACCTCGGCGTGGTCGGCGAGATCGCGGACCACGTGGTCGTGATGCGCCAGGGCACGGTGCGCGAGCAGGGGGCGGTGGCACGCATCTTCTCGACCCCGCAGGACGCCTACACCCGGGCGCTGCTGGCCTGCCGGCCCTCGCTCGAGGCGCCGCCGCCACGGCTGATGGTGATCGACGACCACCTCGATGGCCGCCAGGCCGCACGCGGCGCCCCCCCCAAGGACCCGGACGCGCCGGTCGTGCTGCAGGTCGACGCGCTGTCCAAGAGCTTCTGGCTGCGCGCCGGCGTGTTCGGGCGCAAGGAGTTCAAGGCGGTGCAAAACGTCAGCTTCGCGCTGCGGCGCGGGCACACGCTGGGCATCGTCGGCGAGTCGGGCTCGGGCAAGACGACCACCGGCCTGGCGCTGCTGCGCCTGCACGAGGCCAGCGGCGGGCCGCTGCACGGCCAGGCGATGTTCCGCAGCGCGCGCGGCGGCGCGCCGCTGGACCTGCTGCAGCTCGGCAAGGCCGGCTGGCTGCCGATGCGCCGCAAGCTGCAGGTCGTGTTCCAGAACCCCTATGCCTCGCTGAACCCGCGCTTCACGATCGGCCAGACGCTGGTCGAGCCGATGGCGATCCACGGCCTCGAGGCCGACGCCGCGGCGCGCGAGGCCAAGGCGCGCGCGCTGCTCGCCAAGGTCGGACTCGACGCGTCGGCCTGGGGCAAGTACCCGCACGAGTTCTCCGGTGGCCAGCGCCAGCGCATCGCGATCGCGCGCGCGCTGACGCTCGAGCCCGAGGTGCTGGTGCTCGACGAGGCGGTCAGCGCGCTCGACGTGTCGGTGCAGGCCCAGGTGCTGAACCTGCTGAAGGACCTGCAGGACGAGCTCGGCCTGGCCTACCTGTTCATCAGCCACGACCTCGCGGTGGTGCGCTTCATGGCCGACGAGGTGCTGGTGATGAAGGACGGCGTGGTGGTCGAGCAGGGCCCGGTCGAGGCGCTGCTGGCCGCGCCGCGCGAGGCCTACACGCGCGGGCTGCTGAACGCGATCCCGCGCGGCTGGCGTCCGGCCTGATCGCCGCCCGGCGCACGCGCCGAACGGTCGCACCATGAAAGAGGCGCCCCGCGGGGCGCCTCGTCAGGGGGCGAGCGGTGCCGGGCGCTCAGGCGGCATCAGCCTCGGTGGCCGGGCCGGCCGCCGCCTGGGCCGCCAGCTTCTTGCTGCGCGGGTTCTTCTCGCACAGCGG
Source organism: uncultured Methylibium sp. (assembly GCA_964408005.1). Classification (GTDB taxonomy): domain Bacteria; phylum Pseudomonadota; class Gammaproteobacteria; order Burkholderiales; family Burkholderiaceae_C; genus Methylibium. The sequence goes on along the minus strand of CAYOXW010000024.1, from coordinate 2,486 downwards.
ATCGCAGACCGGCTGGCTGCGCCCCAGCACCTTTTGCATGGTGCGCCGGTTCGGCGGCTGGTGCGCCCCGCAGAAGAAGCAGGACATGGTGTTGGTGGCGCCGGAGAACGCGCCGGGTCGGGGCGAGAACGGGGACCCGGGAGCCTTGCTCGAGTAGCGAAGACCGTCTTCCTGGATGCGGGTGGTGGTGTCTTTGCGTGAGGCCATCGCCTATTGTCTCAGGCTCTGGAAATCTTTGTCAGCATGTGGTCAACCTCAACTTTGGGGGCCACGCGAAGCGTTCAGCGGCGCCGCAGCGGCACCGCGAGCTCGTACCAGCCGTGGGCCGGGTGCGGCACGGCCGCATAGGGGGGCGCCGGCCAATCCCAGTGCGCGAGCGGGAACAGCGCGCGCAGCGCATGGATGTCGACATGGTAGGGCGGCCCCTCGATCACGCCGTCGCGCGCGCTCTCGCGCAGCGCCTGCATCGCCAGCAGCGCCAGCCGCCCGCCGGGGCGCAGCCAGCGCGCCAGCTGGGCCGCGTAGGCGGCCCAGTGGTCGGGGTGGAGCGCACACAGGCAGGTCTGCTCGTAGACGGCGTCGAACGGCGCATCCGGTTGCCAGGCGAGCACATCGGCCTGCACCAGCTCGGCGGACGCTCCGGTGGCCGCGAGCCGTGCGCGCGTCGCCACGAGCGCGCCGGGCGCGTAGTCGATCGCGGTGACCGCGAAGCCGGCGCGCGCCAGCGCCAGCACCTCATGGCCGGTGCCGCAGCCCGGCACCGCGACACGGCCCGGCGCGAGCGTGCCATCGGCCAGCCAGAGCGCCAGCTGCGGGCTCGGCGCGCCACGGTCCCAGGCCAGCTGGCCGCTGTCGAAGCGCTGCTGCCAGAAGGCGAGATCGGGGCCGGCCATGGGGGCTGGGGCGGCGGGGACGCTCACACGCCGCGCGCGCGGTCGGCAGCGAAGCGCGCGCGGAAGGCCGCGAAGGCGCCGACCTCGATCGCCGCGCGCACCTCGCGCATCAGGTTCAGGTAGTAGTGCAGGTTGTGGATGCTCGCCAGCATCGGGCCGAGCATCTCGCCGCAGCGGTCCAGGTGGTGCAGGTAGGCACGGCTGACGCTGCCATGCGGCGCCGGGCCGGCGCAGGCCAGGCAGGTGCAGCTCTCGTCGATCGGGCGCTCGTCGCTCTTGTAGCGGGCGTTGCGCAGCCGCAGGTCGCCATAGCGCGTGAACAGGTGGCCGTTGCGCGCGTTGCGGGTCGGCATCACGCAGTCGAACATGTCCACGCCGCTGGCGACGCCCTCGACCAGGTCCTCCGGCGTGCCCACGCCCATCAGGTAGCGCGGCTTGTGCTGCGGCAGCCGGTGCGGCGTGTGCGCCATGATGCGCAGCATCTCCTCCTTGGGCTCGCCGACGCTGACGCCGCCGACGGCGTAGCCGGGCAGGTCGAGCGCCACCAGCGCCTCGAGCGATTCCTGGCGCAGCGACTCGAACATGCCGCCCTGCACGATGCCGAACAGCGCGTTCGGGTTCGCGAGCCGCGCGAACTCGTCCTGGCAGCGCCGCGCCCAGCGCAGGCTGAGCTCCATCGACGCGCGCGCCTCGGCCTCGGTCGTGCGGTGGCCGGCGGTCTCGTAGGGCGTGCACTCGTCGAACTGCATGACGATGTCGCTGTTCAGCACGGTCTGGATCTGCATGCTGACCTCGGGCGTCAGCAGCAGCTTGTCGCCATTGACCGGGGAGGCGAACTTCACGCCCTCCTCGCTGATCTTGCGGCCCTTGCCGTCGGCACCGGCCAGCGACCAGACCTGGAAGCCGCCGCTGTCGGTCAGGATCGGGCGCTGCCAGGCCTCGAAGCGGTGCAGCCCGCCGAACTGGCCCAGCACCTCCAGCCCCGGGCGCAGCCACAGGTGGAAGGTGTTGCCCAGCGTGATCTCGGCGCCCATGGCCTCGAGCGAGGCGGCCATCACGCCCTTGACGGTGCCATAGGTGCCGACCGGCATGAACACCGGCGTCTCGACGCTGCCGTGGTTCAGGTTCAGGCGGCCGCGGCGGGCCTCGCCCTCGGTGGCGAGCAGTTCGAAACGCAGCATCGGGTGATTCTCGCAGCGTGCGCGGCCGCGCCTGCCCCATTCATTGAAAATCAATGCGAATCATTCGTATTTATAGAATACACTGCGGCCCGCCTGCTCGTCGAACGACCGCGCCGCCCGATGCCGACCCTCGCCCCCGACCTGCCCGCCGCCCCGTCGCTGCCCGCGGACCTGCCGGTGCGTCTGCCACTGCGCCATGGCGACAGCCTGTCGCCGGCGGCGCGCCGCGGCGCGGCGGCCGGCATGGTCGTGGCCCACCTGGCCGGCGCCTGGGGCCTGCTGCAGCTCGACCCGGTGCGCGAAGCCATGGGCGAGGTCGCGCCCCTGCTCGTCACCTGGATCGCGCCGCCGGCCGCGGCGCCGGTGCCGATCCCGCCGCCGCCCCCACCGCCGCCGCGCGTGCAGCCGCGGC
>CAYOXW010000023.1:0-23748 GCA_964408005.1 uncultured Methylibium sp. | reverse complement strand
TCGGGGAAGAGAAGCCGACCTGCAACAACTGCCAGGTGCACTGTTACCGCCCCGAGATGCGCCAGCGGGTGCGCGAAGTGATGATCTTCGCCGGGCCGCGCATGCTGCTGCGTCACCCGGTGCTCGCGCTCCTCCATCTGGTGGTCGACGAGCGCCGCCCGGCGGCCAAGGGCCCGCGCCCGCCCCAGGGGGGCGAGCGGCCGCCGCGCCGCGAGCGCGAGCGCGAGGCACGGCCCCCGCGCGAGCTCACGCCGGAGGATCCGAACGCCGAAGACTTCGGCCGCATCCCGAACCCGCTCGAGCAGACCTTCGACCGGCGTTTTGCCAAGAGTCCGCGCCGGGCCGGGCAGGGCTTCGGCCAGGGCGGCTCCAAGCCCGAGCCCGACTTCGCGCACGGCGGCTCGATCCCGAACCCGCTCGAGCAGACCTTCGATCGCCGCTTCGTCAAGGGCTCGCAGCGCATCAGCGCCGGCTTCGGGCGGCCCGATGGCGACCCCCACGGCGCGCCGGCTTCGAGCGGCCAGCGCAAGGGCGGTCCCAAGCAGCCCGACCCGATGCAGACCTCGGTCGGCTACATCGGCGCCGACGCGTATTTCAACCGTCCCGGCGGCAGGCGTGGCGGCGGTGGCGGCGGGGGTGGGGGTGGGGGCGGTGGTGGCGGTGGTGGCAAGCGCGGACGGTGAGGCGGGGCGGCTTCATCCCGGCCCGCGCCGCTAGAATAGAAAACTTTGCCAAATCATTGAACCTGGAGAATTTTTCATGGCGATCGAACGCACGCTGTCCATCATCAAGCCCGACGCAGTGGCGAAGAACGTGATCGGGCAGATCTATGCGCGCTTCGAGGCCGCCGGCCTGAAGATCGCGGCCGCCCGCATGGCCCATCTGTCGCGCGCCGAGGCCGAGCAGTTCTACGCGGTGCACAAGGCCCGCCCCTTCTTCAACGACCTGGTCAGCTTCATGATCTCGGGCCCGGTGATGATCCAGGTGCTCGAGGGCGAGGGCGCGATCGTGAAGAACCGCGAGCTGATGGGCGCGACCGACCCGAAGAAGGCCGAGAAGGGCACGATCCGCGCCGACTTCGCCGACAGCATCGATGCCAACGCGGTGCACGGCTCCGACGCGGCCGAGACGGCGGCCGTCGAAGTGGCCTTCTTCTTCCCGGCGATGGCGGTCTACAGCCGCTGATATCGCGGCACGCAGGACGGAAGGTGCCTGAAGTCAACCTGCTGGACTTCGACCTCGACGCGCTGGCCGCCTGGTGCGGCCAGCTCGGCGAGAAGCGCTTCCGTGCCACCCAGCTGTTTCGCTGGATCCACCAGAAGGGCGAAGCCGACTTCGCCCGCATGTCGGATCTGGCCAAGTCGCTGCGCGACAAACTCTCCGCACAGGCCGTCGTGCGGCCGCTGCCGGTGCTCAGCGAACAGGCCTCGGCCGACGGCACCGTCAAGTGGCTGTTCGACGTCGGCGGCGGCAACGCGGTCGAGACCGTCTTCATCCCCGAGGACGACCGCGGCACGCTGTGCGTGTCCTCGCAGGCCGGCTGCGCGGTCGGCTGCCGCTTCTGCTCGACTGGCCACCAGGGCTTCAGCCGCAATCTGAGCACCGGCGAGATCCTCGCCCAGCTCTGGCATGCGGAGCACACGCTGCGCCGGCAGCTCGGCACGACCGAGCGCGTCATCAGCAACGTGGTGATGATGGGCATGGGCGAGCCGCTGCAGAACTACGCGGCGCTCGTGCCGGCCTTGCGCGTGATGCTCGACGACCACGGCTACGGCCTGTCGCGGCGGCGTGTGACGGTCTCGACCTCGGGCGTGGTGCCGATGATCGAGCGGCTGCGCGAGGACTGCCCGGTCGCGTTGGCGGTCTCGCTGCACGCGCCCGACGATGCGCTGCGCGACGAGCTCGTGCCGCTGAACCGCAAGTACCCGATTGCCGAGTTGCTGGCCGCTTGCCAGCGCTACCTGACGGCCGCGCCGCGCGACTTCATCACCTTCGAGTACTGCATGCTCGAGGGCGTCAACGACGAGCCGGCGCAGGCGCAGGCGCTGCTGCGGCTGGTCGGCGAGGACGGGCCGGTCGGCCGCGTGCCCTGCAAGTTCAACCTGATCCCGTTCAATCCTTTCCCGGCCTCCGGGCTGCGGCGCTCGACGGCGCAGCGCGTGCAGGCCTTCGCGAAGGTGTTGATCGAGGGCGGGCTGGTCACCACCGTGCGCAAGACGCGGGGCGACGACATCGACGCGGCCTGCGGCCAGCTGGCCGGCGAGGTGATGGACCGCACCGACGTGGAGCGACGCATGACCCGCGCCGCGATCCCGATCCGCCAGTACGAGTCAACAGGTACGGAGAACCGACCATGATCGATCGCCAGCGGCTTGCGCAGGGCGTGGCCGTGCTGCTGATGGCGCTGGCGAGCGCTGCGGCCTGGAGCCAGAACCGCCCAGGGGGTGACGCGGGGCGCGACCGCACCACCGCGTCGGACGAGAGCGAGTTGCAACGCCGCGCCCGGATCCGGCTCGACCTTGCGGCAGCCTACTTTGCCGACGGCAAGCTGCAGACGGCGCTCGACGAGGTCAAGCAGGCCTTGGCCATCAGCCCGGACCTCGTGCCCGCGCTGAACCTGCGCGGCCTGGTGTACGGAGAGATGGGCGAGGAATCCCTGGCCGACGAGAGCTTCAAGCGCGGCTTGCAGGTCGCGCCGACCGATGCCGACTTGCTGCACAACTATGGCTGGCATCTGTGCGTGCGCAACCGCATCAGCGAGGCCTTGCCGCTGTTCGACCGTGCGCTGGCCGTGCCGCGCTACCGCACGCCCAGCCGGACGCTGCTGGCCAAGGGGGTGTGCGAGATGCGCGCCGGGCGGCTCGACGCGGCCGAGGGCACGCTCAAGCGGGCCTACGAGATCGACGCCGGCAATCCGGCGACCGCGATGAACCTGGCCGACGTGCTGCTGCGCCGTGGCGAATTCGACCGTGCGCGCTTCTACGTGAGGCGGGTCAACGACAACGCCGATCTGCGCAATGCCGAGTCGCTGTGGTTGGCCGCGCGCATCGAGCACCGGCTCGGCAACGAGCAGGGCGCGCGTGACTTCGGTTACCAGCTGCGGGCGGCTTATCCGGAATCGCGGGAAGCCGGGGCCTTCCAGCGGGGGGCCTTCAATGAGTGAGCTCGCTGCCGACGCCGAACGTGCGGTGACCGCGGGCGAACTGCTGAAGGCGGCGCGTGAGCGCCAGGGCGTGCACCTGGGCGTGCTTGCCGCGGGGCTGAAGGTCGCGCAACGCAAGCTGGAACTGCTCGAGGCCAACCGCTACGACGAACTGCTCGACGCGACCTTTGTCCGCGCGCTGGCGCTGAGCGTCTGCCGCTCGCTGAAGATCGACCCCGAGCCGGTGCTGGCACGGCTGCCGCAGACCGAGGGGGCGACGCTGCTGCCGAAGCCGGGCCTGAATGCCACGTTCCGTGAACGTGGCCGCGACGTGCGCAGCGAGCCGGGCGAATGGCGCCGCTGGCTGAGCTGGCCGCTGGTGGCGGCGCTGCTGCTGGTGGGCGCCGCGCTGCTGATGTCCCTGTGGCCCAGCGGCGGCTGGCGCGCCGGCGGGGCGGGCGATGCGGCGTCGAGCGGTCCTGGCCCGGCGCCGGCGGCCTCGGTGGCCGCGCCGGAGCCGGCACCGATGGCCGAAGCGGCGTCGACGGCCGCCGTCGCGGCCTCCGCGGCGGATGGCGCGGCGTCGGCGGTGGTCGAGACGGTGTTCGCCGCACCGCCGGTGGCGTCCGCGCCGGCCGACGCCCTGGTGCTGCTGCGCGCGAGCGCCGAGTCCTGGATCGAGGTGCGCGACGCGGCGGGCGCCTTGCTGCTGTCGCGCACGCTGGCGGCCGGTGAGGCGGTGGGGCTCGACGGCCCGCTGCCGCTGCGGGTCGTGATCGGCAATGCCGCGGCGACCGAGTTGCTGTTCCGTGGCAAGCCGGTGTCGCTCGGGCCGCCGACGCGCGAGAACGTCGCGAGGCTGGAGTTGAAGTGAGCGCAATGGCCCCGCCCGACGAGTCCCCGATTGCCGCCGCCCGGCCGGCCTCACGCCGCTCGCGCCAGGCCCGCGTGGTCTGGGGGGCGAACGTCGTCACGATCGGCGGTGATGCGCCGGTGCGCGTGCAGTCGATGACCAACACCGACACGGTCGATGTCATCGAGACGGCGATCCAGGTCAAGGAGCTGGCACTCGCCGGCTCCGAGCTGGTGCGCATCACCGTCAACACGCCCGAGGCCGCCGAGGCGGTGCCGCACATCCGCGACCAGCTCGACCGCATGGGCATTGCGGTGCCGCTGATCGGCGACTTCCACTACAACGGCCACCGCCTGCTCACCGAGCATCCGGCGATGGCGCAGGCGCTGAGCAAGTACCGCATCAATCCGGGCAATGTCGGCAAGGGCGACAAGCGCGACCGCCAGTTCGCGATGATGATCGAGGCGGCGATGCGGCACGAGCGCCCGGTGCGCATCGGCGTGAACTGGGGCAGCCTCGACCAGGAGCTGCTCGCCGCGCTGATGGATGAGAACGCGGCGCGCGAGCGCCCCTGGGATGCGCAGCAGGTCATGTACCAGGCGCTGATCTCGTCGGCGCTGCAGTCGGCGTCCTATGCGCAAGAACTGGGCATGGACCCGAACCAGATCCTCATCAGCTGCAAGGTCAGCGGCGTGCAGGATCTGGTCAGCGTCTACCGCGCGCTGGCCGTACGTTGCGACTACCCGCTGCACCTGGGCCTCACCGAGGCCGGCATGGGCACCAAGGGCACGGTCGCGTCGACCGCGGCGCTCGCGCTGCTGCTGCAAGAGGGCATCGGCGACACCATCCGCGTCAGCCTCACGCCGCAGCCGGGCGAGGCGCGCACCCAGGAGGTGGTGGTCGCGCTCGAGATCCTGCAGTCGCTCGGCCTGCGCGCCTTCAACCCCAGCGTCACCGCCTGCCCCGGCTGCGGCCGCACCACCAGCACCACCTTCCAGGAGCTGGCCAAGCAGATCGACGACTTCCTGCGCGCGCAGATGCCGGTGTGGAAGGGCAAGTACCCCGGCGTCGAGAACATGAAGCTCGCGGTGATGGGCTGCATCGTCAACGGCCCGGGCGAGAGCAAGCATGCCGACATCGGCATCAGCCTGCCGGGCACCGGCGAGGCGCCGGCCGCGCCGGTGTTCATCGACGGCGAGAAGGCCCTCACGCTGCGCGGCGAGGGCATCGCCCGCGAGTTCCAGACGATTGTCGAGAACTACATCGAGCGCCGCTACGGCGGCGCGACCTCCGGCGCGCATTGACGCGGCCGCGCCGGCGCTGCCGGCTCCATCACGACCCTGACATGGCTGAACCGCAACGTGCCGATCGACCCGAGGCCTCACCGCTGCGTGCGGTGAAGGGCATGAACGACCTGCTGCCGCCCGATTCGGCACGCTGGGAGTGGCTCGACGAGACCGTGCGCCGCGTGATGCGCACGCACGGCTATGCGGCGATCCGCACGCCGATCGTCGAGCCGACCGCGCTGTTCGTGCGCGGGCTCGGCGAGGTGACCGACATCGTCGAGAAGGAGATGTACTCCTTCGAGGACAGCATGAACGGTGACCGGCTGACGCTGCGTCCCGAAGGCACCGCCGGCGTCGTGCGCGCGGTCGTCGAGCACTCGTTGCTTTACGAGGGCGGCAAGCGTCTGTACTACGTCGGTCCGATGTTCCGCCACGAGCGGCCGCAAAAGGGCCGCTACCGGCAGTTCCACCAGGTCGGCGTCGAGGTGCTGGGCTTCCCGGGCCCCGACGTCGATGCCGAGGTGATCCTGCTGACGCGCGCGCTGTGGCGCGCGCTCGGTCTGCACGAGGGGCGCGACCTGCGCCTCGAGCTCAACAGCCTCGGCCAGCCGGAAGAGCGGCGTGCGCACCGTGCGGCGCTGATCGAGCACTTCGAGGCCCATGCCGGGCAGCTCGACGAGGACGCGAAGCGCCGCCTGCACAGCAACCCACTCCGCATCCTCGACAGCAAGAACCCGGCGATGCAGGCGCTGATCGAGGCGGCGCCGCGGCTGCCGGACTTTCTCGGCGAGGCCTCGAAAGCCCACCTCGACGCGGTGCGCGCGGTGCTCGACGCTGCCGGCATCGAATACCGGCTGAACCCGCGCCTGGTGCGCGGCATGGACTACTACAACCTGACCGTGTTCGAGTGGGTCACCGACCGGCTCGGCGCGCAGGGCACCGTGTGCGGCGGCGGGCGCTACGACGGGCTGGTCGAGCAACTCGGTGGCAAGCCGGCGCCCGGCGTCGGCTGGGGCCTGGGCATCGAGCGACTGCTGCTGCTGCTCGAGGAGGTCGGCGTGCTGCCGCCGGCGGTGGTGCCGGATGCCTACGCGATCGTGCCGAGCGCCGCGGCGCTGGCGCCGGCGATGGTGCTGGTCGATGCGTTGCGCGCCGTCGGCGTCGCGGTGCTGCTGCATCCGGCCGGCAAGGACGGCCCGGCCAGCATGAAGTCGCAGTTCAAGAAGGCCGACGCGAGCGGTGCCGCCTACGCACTGGTGTTCGGTGCCGAAGAGCTGGCCCAGGGCATGGTGGCGCTCAAGCCGCTGCGCGGCGGCGAGGGGGTCGCGCAGCGGCTGCGACCACTCGCAAACCCGCAGTCCTGGGCGAACGAACTGCTGGGCGGCGGCCCCCGTACATAATCCGCGCTTTGCGTCGCGCGAGCGCTCCTTCCGCAATCAACCCGCATGGCCAACCGTCTCGATCTCGACGAACAAGAGCAGCTCGACCGGCTCAAGCATTTCTGGAAGCAGTACGGCAACCTGATCACCTGGACCTTGATCCTGGCGCTCGGCGGCTACGCGGCTTTCAACGGCTGGAACTGGTACCAGCGCGACCTGGCCGGCAAGGCCGGCACGCTCTACGACCAGCTCGACGAGGCCGCCAAGGCCGGTGACGCCGACAAGGTCGCGCGTGCCTTCACGGACATGAAGGACCGCTACGCGGCCACCGCCTTCGCTGGCCAGGCCGGCTTGCTGGCGGCCAAGGCGCAGGTCAACAAGGGCCAGCTCGATGCGGCGCGCGCCAGCCTCGAGTGGGTGGCCAACCATGCGAGCGAGCATGAGTACCGTGTGATCGCCCGGCTCCGCCTCGCCGGCCTGCTGCTCGACCAGGGCAAGCCCGAGGACGCGCTGGCCCAGCTGCCCGCCGACGCGCCGGCCGCCTTCGCTGGCCTCGTGGCCGACCGCCGTGGCGACATCCTCGCTTCGCAGGGCAAGAGCGCCGACGCGATCGCCGCGTACCGCAGCGCCTATGAGGCCATGACCCCGGAAAGCGACTACCGCCGTGTCGTCGAGGCCAAGCTCGATGCGCTGGGCGCTCCGCCTTCGCTGGCGGCCGCCGCCTCGGCCCCGGCGACGGGGGCGTCGCAATGATCGGCCTGCGGCGGATCGCGGCACTCGCGGGCGTGGCCGGCGTGCTGGGGGGCTGTGCGTTCTTCGGTCCCGACAAGCCGGCGTCGCCGCCGCTCGAGCCGATCGCCAAGCCGATCGCCGGCCGACAGGTCTGGTCGCAGCGCACCGGTGACGTCGGTGCCTTGCTGACGCCCGCGGCCAGTGCCGATGCCATCACCGTGGCAAGCCAGGACGGCCGCGTCGTCGCCTACGCCGCCGACAGCGGCCGCGAGCTGTGGCGCGGCGAGGCGGGCGGCAAGCTCAGTGCCGGCGTCGGCAGCGACGGGCGCCGTGCCGCCGTCGTCACCACCGACAACGAACTCGTCGTGCTCGATGCCGGCAAGCTCGGCTGGCGCGCGAGACTCGGCACGCGCGTCGTCACGCCGCCGCTGGTCGCGGGCGAGCGCGTGTTCGTGCTGGGCGTCGACCGCAGCGTCCATGCCTACGACGCGCTCGACGGCCGCAAGCTCTGGGCCCAGCAGCGCCCCGGCGATCCGCTGACGCTGCTGCAGTCGGGCGTGCTCGGCGCCTGGAAGGACACGCTGGTGGTCGGGCAGGGCGCGCGCCTGGCCGGCTTCGATCCGACCCGCGGCACGCTGCGCTGGGAGGCCACGGTGGCCTCGCCGCGCGGCGCCAACGAGGTCGAGCGTCTCGCCGACCTGGTCGGCCCGGCGGCGCGCGTCGGTGACACGATCTGCGCACGCGGCTTCCAGGTGGCCGTGGGCTGCGTCGATGCCGCACGCGGCGCGGTGCGCTGGTCGCGCACTGTGAGCGGCACGATGGGCATTGCGGCAGACACGGACTTCGTCTTCGCCGCCGATGGCAGCAGCCGTATCCAGGCGTGGAAGCTGGGCAATGGTGAGCCGGTGTGGACCTCGGAACGCCTGCTCAACCGCGGGCTGAGCGCGCCGCTGGTGGTCGGTCGCACGCTGGTGTTCGGTGATGCGGGCGGCTTGCTGCATTTCCTCGATCGCAGCGACGGCCAGCCGCTGCTGCGCCTGCCCACCGACGGGCGACCGATCACGGCGGCGCCGCTGCGTATCGGCACCACCCTGGTGGTCGTGACGCAGGGCGGTGGCGTGTTCGCGTTCCGGCCCGAGTGAGATGAACCCCCCGCGGCGTCGCGCGCCCCGCCGCTGCGGCGCGCTGCAATGAAACCTGTCCTCGCCCTGGTCGGCCGACCCAACGTCGGCAAGTCGACGCTGTTCAACCGTCTGACGAAGAGTCGCGACGCGATCGTGGCCGACTTCGCCGGCCTGACGCGCGATCGTCACTATGGCGACGGCCGGCTCGGCGCGCGCGAGTTCATCGTCATCGACACCGGCGGCTTCGAGCCCACGGCCGAGAGCGGCATCTACAAGGAGATGGCGCGCCAGACCCGTCAGGCGGTCGCCGAGGCCGATGCGGTGATCTTCGTCGTCGATGCGCGCGCCGGGGTTTCGGGTCAGGACCACGACATTGCGCGCTACCTGCGCACCGCCGGCAAGAAGGTGCTGCTGGCGGTCAACAAGGCCGAGGGCATGCAGGACTCGGCCCACCTGGCCGAATTCCACGAGCTCGGCATCGGCGAGCCGCACCCGCTCTCGGCCTCGCACGGCCAGGGCGTGCGCAGTCTGCTCGAAGCGGCGCTCGAGGGCTTCGAGGCCGACGAGGAAGTCGAGGATCTCGACGACCCCGACCGCCCGATCCGCCTGGCGGTGGCCGGCCGGCCGAACGTCGGCAAGAGCACGTTGATCAACACCTGGCTCGGCGAGGAGCGGCTGGTCGCCTTCGACCTGCCGGGCACGACGCGCGACGCGATCCATGTGCCCTTCGAGCGCAATGGCCAGAAGTTCGAGCTGATCGACACCGCCGGCCTGCGCCGCAAGGGCAAGGTGTTCGAGGCGATCGAGAAGTTCTCGGTGGTCAAGACGCTGCAGGCGATCGCCGACGCCAACGTGGTGCTGCTGCTGCTCGACGCGACCCAGGGCGTGACCGACCAGGACGCGCACATCGCCGGCTACATCCTCGACGCCGGCCGTGCGGTGGTGATCGCGATCAACAAGTGGGACGCGGTCGATGCCTACCAGCGCGAGATGCTGCAGCGCTCGATCGAGCAGCGCCTGGCCTTCCTGAAGTTCGCGCCGGTGCTGCACATCTCGGCGATCAAGCGCCAGGGGCTTGGGCCGGTATGGCAGGCGATCGCGGAGGCCTGGTCGTCGGCGACGCGCAAGCTGCCCACGCCGGTGCTCAGCCGCCTGCTGCTGGAGGCGGTGCAGTTCCAGCAGCCCAAGCGCGCCGGGGCCTTCCGCCCCAAGCTGCGCTACGCCCACCAGGGTGGCCAGAACCCGCCGGTGATCGTGATCCACGGCAACTCGCTCGAGCACATCACCGACGCGTACAAGCGCTACCTCGAGGGGCGCTTCCGGGCCTATTTCAAGCTCAGCGGCACGCCCATGCGCATCGAGCTGAAATCCTCGCGGAACCCCTTCACCTCGAAGGACTCCTAGGACTTCCCCGGGGCTCGCCGGGGTGCCTGTTATAAGGTGGTCTTTCCAACTGTTTTCAACACGGAGCATATCGTGAGCAACAAAGGGCAGCTTCTACAAGACCCGTTCCTGAACCTGCTGCGCAAGGAGCATGTGCCGGTGTCGATCTACCTGGTCAACGGCATCAAGCTCCAGGGGCACATCGAATCCTTCGACCAGTACGTCGTCCTGCTGCGCAACACCGTGACCCAGATGGTCTACAAGCACGCGATCTCCACGGTGGTGCCGGGCCGCGCGGTGAACTTCCACCCGGCTGGCGAAGCGCCGGCGGCGGGCAACTGAAGCACTTGGACGCGAGCTCGGTGAGCCCGGGCGCGGCCGCGCAGCCCAAGGCGGTGCTGGTCGGGGTGGATCTCGGCCTCGGCGCAGGGGCCTTCGACCCGACGCTCGACGAGCTGGCCCTGCTGGCCGAGTCGGCCGGCGACACGCCGGTCGCGCGCCTGACCGCGCGCCGCAAGGCGCCCGACGCGGCGCTGTTCGTCGGCAGTGGCAAGGCCGACGAGATCAAGGCGCTGGTCGAGCAGACCGGTGGGCAGTGCGTGATCTTCGACCAGATGCTCAGCCCCACGCAGCAGCGCAACCTCGAACGCCATCTCGGCGTCGAGGTGCTCGACCGCACCGGGCTGATCCTCGAGATCTTCGCCGCGCGAGCGCAGAGCCACGAGGGCAAGCTGCAGGTCGAGCTGGCGCAGCTGCAGTACCTGAGCAACCGGCTGGTGCGGCGCTGGAGCCACCTGGAGCGTCAGCGCGGCGGCGTCGGCCATCGGGGCGGCCCCGGCGAGCGGCAGATCGAGCTGGACCGGCGCATGATCGGCGAGCGCATCAAGTCGCTGAAGACGCGGCTGAAGAAGCTCAAGCTGCAGCGCAGCACGCAGCGACGCTCGCGCGAACGCACCGGCACCTTCGGCATCTCGCTGGTCGGCTACACCAACGCCGGCAAGTCGACGCTGTTCAATGCGCTGGTCAAGGCGCGCGCGCTGGCCGCCGACCAGCTGTTCGCGACGCTGGACACCACGACGCGCCAGCTCTACCTCGAGGACGCTGGCCGTTCGGTGAGCCTGTCGGACACCGTGGGTTTCATCCGCGACCTGCCGCACTCGCTGGTCGAGGCCTTCGAAGCCACGCTGCAGGAGGCGGCCGACGCCGACTTGCTGCTGCATGTCGTCGATGCGTCGAGCCCGCTGCTGGTCGAGCAGATGGCCGAGGTCGAGCGCGTGCTCGCCGAGATCGGCGCCTCGGACATCCCGCAGGTCCTCGTCTACAACAAGGCCGACCGGCTCGAGCCGAGCCAGCGTCCGCGCAGCGCCGCCGACGTGCTGCAGCTCGATGGCGGCCGACGTGTGCCGCGGCTGTTCGTCAGCGCGCTGACCGGCGAGGGCCTCGACGCGCTGCGCGCCGCGCTCGCGGCGGCCTGCCGCGGCGAAACTCCCGAAGCGGCCAGCGGCGGCGAGGCGCCGATGCCCGTGCTGCCGTTCGACACCGAATTCACCTCGGCCCTCTGGGCCAGACACGCATGAACACCTACGAAGATTCCCGCGCGGCTCTGCGTGCGCCTGGTGTGGCCGCGGCCTGCGCCGCGCTGCTCGGGGGCGCGTTCAGGCGCCTGGCCTGGCGGGCCCGCCCCGGCGCGATGATGGCGGGCAACCGCAACGACGGTCCGCCCGACCTCGACGAGCTGTGGCGCGACTTCAACCGCCGACTCGGCAGCCTGTTCGGCGGCAAGGGAGGCAGTGCGCGCTCGGACGGGGGTGGCGAGCCTCGGCGCCCGCCGGACATGAAGAGCGCGGGCATCGGTGCCGGGCTGATCGCCGGCGTCGTCGGGCTGATCTGGCTCGGGACCGGCTTCTTCATCGTCGAGGAAGGCCAGCAGGGCGTCGTGATGTCCTTCGGCCGCTACAGCAGCACGGTCGAGGCCGGCTTTCAGTGGCGCCTGCCTTATCCCTTCCAGTCGCATGAGGTGGTCAGCGTCACGCAGCTGCGCTCGGTCGAGATCGGTCGCAGCGGCGTCGGGCAGGCGACCGGTTTGCGCGAGTCCTCGATGCTCACCGAGGACGAGAACATCGTCGACATCCGCTTCACGGTGCAGTACCGGCTCAAGGATCCGAAGGACTTCCTGTTCGAGAACCGCAACCCCGACGAGGCGGTGGTGCTGGCGGCCGAGTCGGCGGTGCGCGAGATCGTCGGCAAGAGCCGCATGGACTCGGTGCTCTACGAGCAGCGCGACGCGATCGCCGCCGAGCTCGTCAAATCCATCCAGGCGCAGATCGACCGCCTGCGCGCCGGCATCCTGATCTCCAACGTCAACGTGCAGAGCGTGCAACCGCCCGAGCAGGTGCAGGCCTCGTTCGACGACGCCGTGAAGGCCGGGGCGGACCGCGAGCGCTTCAAGAACGAGGGGCAGGCCTACGCCAACGACGTGATCCCGAAGGCGCAGGGCACGGCCTCGCGTCTGCGCGAGGAGGCCGAAGGCTACCGTGGCCGGGTGATCGCACAGGCCGAGGGCGATGCCTCGCGCTTCCGTCAGGTGCTGACCGAGTACGCGAAGGCGCCGGGGGTCACGCGCGACCGCCTCTACGTCGACACGATGCGCGAGGTCTACGGCAACGTCAGCAAGGTGATGGTCGACGTGCGCAACGGCTCGAACCTGCTGTACCTGCCGCTCGACAAGCTGATGCAGCAGACGACCGAGGCCCCGCCGCAGGCGGCCCAGGCCGAACCGACACCGGTGCTGCCGGCCGCGGCCGGCGCCACGAATCGATCGCGCGACAACCAGCGCAGCCGCGAGCGCGAAGGCCGCTGAGGCCGCGAGGGAGACCCCAGTCCATGAATAACAAGATCGGAATGACCGTCGCGGGCGCGCTGCTCGCGCTGATGCTCGCGTCGTCGACGCTGTTTGTCGTCGACCAGCGCCAGTTCGCGGTGCTGTACGCGCTCGGCGAGATCAAGGAAGTGATCACCGAGCCGGGCCTGAAGCTCAAGCTGCCGCCGCCGTTCCAGAACGTCGTCTTTCTCGACAAGCGCATCCAGAGCCTCGACAGCCCGGAGACGCGGCCGATCTTCACCGCCGAGAAGAAAAGCCTGGTGATCGACTGGCTGGTGAAGTGGCGTGTCAGCGATCCGCGCCAGTTCATCCGCAACAACGGCGTCGACATGCGCAACGCCGAGAACCGGCTGGCGCCGATCGTGCAGGCGGCGCTGAACGAGGAGGTCACCAAGCTCAACGTGAGGCAGGTGCTGTCGACCGAGCGCGAGAAGGTGATGCAGGGCGTGATCGCCCGGCTGACTGACGACGCCAAGAGCTTCGGCATCGAGATCGTCGACGTGCGCATCAAGCGCGTCGACTTCGTCGCGACCATCACCGAGGCGGTCTACCGGCGCATGGAGTCCGAGCGCAAGCGTGTCGCCAACGAGCTGCGCTCGACCGGCCAGGCCGAGGGCGAGAAGATCCGCGCCGATGCTGACAAGCAGCGCGAGGTGATCGTCGCCGAGGCCTACCGCGACGCGCAGAAGATCAAGGGCCAGGGTGACGCCCAGGCCTCGGCGCTGTATGCCGACGCCTTCGGTCGCGATCCGGCCTTCGCGCAGTTCTACCGCAGCCTCGAGGCCTACCGCGCAAGTTTCCGGACCAAGAGCGATGTGCTCGTGGTCGAGCCGGACAACGAGTTCTTCCGCGCGATGCGCGGCAGCGGCGCCCCCTCGAGCGGGCGTTCACGCTGACGCAGCGTCCCCATGTGGGTGACGCTGTTCAGCGCGCTGGCGCTGGTGCTGGTGTTCGAGGGCCTGCTGCCCTTCATCAGCCCGGCGCGCTGGCGGCAGCTGTTCGAGCAGGCGACCAAGCTGTCCGACGGGCAGCTGCGTTTCCTCGGGCTCAGCAGCATGCTCGCCGGGATGTTCCTGCTCGTCGTGCTGGCGCTCTGAGCCTGGCGTCGATGGCCGCGCCGTGCCGGGCGGCCTGACGCTCGCCGGTACAATGTCTTTTTAACAGCGGGTTCTTTCATGACGTCTGCCTGGTTGCTGCCGGAGCACATCGCTGACGTGCTGCCGTCACAGGCGCGGCGCCTCGAGGAACTGCGGCGTCGCGTGCTCGACAGTGCGCGTGCCTATGGCTACGAGCTGGTGATGCCGCCACTGATCGAGCACCTCGAGTCGCTGCTCACCGGCACCGGCCACGAACTCGATCTGCGCACCTTCAAGCTGGTCGACCAGTCCAGCGGCCGCACGCTGGGGCTGCGCGCCGACACGACGCCGCAGGTGGCCCGCATCGATGCCCATTTGCTGAATCGCGCCGGCGTGACGCGGCTGTGCTACTGCGGCCCGGTCGTGCATGCGCGCCCGGCCGGCCTGCAGGCCACGCGCGAGCCGCTGCAGTTCGGCGCCGAGCTCTATGGCCACCCGGGGCTCGAGGCCGATCTCGAGATCCAGGATCTTGCGCTCGACAGCCTGTGCTCGGCCGGCATCGGCGGCTTGTTGCTCGATCTGGGCGATGCGCGCATCGTGCGCGGACTGCTCGACGGGGTCGAGATCGATGCCGCGCAGCTCGAGGCGCTGGTCGCCGCGCTTGATGCCAAGGATGGTGTGGCGCTCGCGCAGTGCACCGAGGGCTTGCCCGAGGTGGCGCGGCGCGGCCTGGCGGCGCTCCCGGCGCTGTACGGCGATGCCTCGGTGCTGGCGCGCGCCGAGGCCTTGCTGCCGGCCCATGCGGCGATCCGCGCGGCGTTGCGGGACCTGCGTCGCCTGGCCGAGCACGCGGCGATCGCTCATCCGGGCGTGACGGTCGCCTTCGACCTGGCCGACCAGGCCGGCTACAGCTACTACACCGGGGCGCGCTTTGCGGTCTATGCCGAAGGCTGCAGCGATGCGCTGCTGCGCGGCGGGCGCTACGACGAGGTCGGTGCGGTGTTCGGCCGCAACCGGCCGGCGGTCGGTTTCAGCGCCGACCTGAAGCAGCTGCCGGCGCGCGGCGGCGAGCGTCGCCATGCCGCGGTGCGCGCGCCATGGAGCGAGGATGCGAGCCTGCGCGCGAAGGTGCGCGAGCTGCGCGCCTCCGGTGACACGGTCGTGTGCGTGCTGCCCGGGCACGAGCACGAAGGACAGGAATTCGAGTGCGATCGCGAGATCGTCGCCGTCGGCGGACAGTGGGTGTTGCGTGCGCTGTGAGCGCGCAGCATCGGAACCTCAGGACCAGATGATGCGTACAGCCAAGGCCGGCAGCGGCCGCAACGTGGTGGTCGTCGGCACCCAGTGGGGCGACGAGGGCAAGGGCAAGGTCGTCGACTGGCTGACCGATCATGCCAGTGCGGTGGTGCGGTTCCAGGGCGGCCACAACGCCGGCCACACGCTGGTGATCAAGGGCAAGAAGACCGCGTTGCAGCTGATCCCCTCGGGCGTGATGCGCGACGGTGTGCTGTGCTGCATCGGCAACGGTGTGGTGGTCGATCCGACCCACCTGCTCGCCGAGATCGAGCGGCTCGAGGCCGCCGGCATCGAGGTGCGCTCGCGGCTGGTGATCAGCGAATCCTGCCCGTTGATCCTGCCCTTCCACGTCGCGGTCGACAAGGCGCGCGAGAGCCAGCGCGAGAGCTCGGGGGTCGGCAAGATCGGCACCACCGGCAAGGGCATCGGTCCGGCCTACGAGGACAAGGTCGCTCGCCGTGCGTTGCGGGTGCAGGACCTGAAACACCCGGAGCGCTTCGCGCGCAAGCTGCGTGAGCTGCTCGAGCTGCACAACTTCGTGCTCGGGGGCTGGCTCGGCGCCGAGACGCTCGAGTTCCAGCCCATCTTCGACCATGCGATGCAGGTCGCCGAGCAGCTCAAGCCGATGCTCGCCGATGTCGGCGTGCGCATCCACGAGACCAATCTCGCCGGGGGCAACGTGTTGTTCGAGGGGGCGCAAGGCACGCTGCTCGACATCGACCACGGCACCTACCCCTACGTGACCTCGAGCAACTGCGTCGCCGGCAACGCCGCGGCCGGCTCGGGGGTCGGGCCGGACAAGCTGCACTACATCCTCGGCATCACGAAGGCCTATACCACGCGCGTCGGCTCGGGGCCCTTCCCGACGGAGCTGCCGATGGACGAGCCCGGCACGGTCGGCCACCACCTGTCCACCGTCGGGCAGGAGCGCGGCACGGTCACCGGCCGGCCGCGGCGCTGTGGCTGGCTCGACGCGGCGGCCATGAAGCGCTCGATCCTGATCAACGGGCTGTCGGGCCTGTGCATCACGAAGCTCGACGTGCTCGACGGCCTGCCCGAGATCAAGATGGCCGTCGGCTACGAACTCGACGGCGAGTGCATCGACATCCTGCCGCTCGATGCCGACGTCATCGCCGACTGCAAGCCGATCTACGAGACCTTCCCCGGCTGGACCGAGAAGACCGTCGGGTTGACGCGCTGGGACGATCTGCCGCTGAACGCGCGCAACTATCTCGAGCGCGTCCAGCAGCTCATCGGCGCGCCGATCGACATGGTCTCGACCGGCCCGGATCGCGAGCACACCATCTTGCTGCGCCATCCCTACCAGGATTGACGGCGACACTTCCCCGGAGACCGCGAGAGATGCTCACCGACGACGGCAAGAACCTCTACGTCTCCTGGGACGACTACCACCTGCTGATCGAGCGGCTGGCGCTGCAGGTTCATGCCTCGGGCTGGGCCTTCGATCAGATCCTGTGTCTGGCACGCGGCGGCATGCGGCCGGGCGACGTGCTGTCGCGCGTGTTCGACAAGCCGCTGGCGATCATGTCGACCAGTTCCTACCGCAGCGACAGCGGCACGATCCAGGGTCGGCTCGACCTGGCGCAGTACATCACGCTGCCCAAGGGTGAGCTGGCGGGCCGCGTGCTGCTGGTCGACGACCTGGCCGACTCCGGCGTGACGCTGAAGGCGGTGGTCGATCGGCTGCGCGGCATGCCGGCGATCGCCGAGTTGCGCTCGGCGGTGCTGTGGGTCAAGGGGGTGTCGACCTACACGCCGGACTACTTCGTCGAGTCGCTGCCCACGAGCCCGTGGATTCATCAGCCCTTCGAGGAGTACGACGCCTTGCGTCCCGAGGGGCTGCTACGCAAGCACACGCCCTGAACACCGCGCAGGTGCGCTTGCTGCGGGAAAGAAAAAAGGCCAGCACGCTGTGCTGGCCTCTTATCATTTGGTGCCCAGGAGAGGACTCGAACCTCCACGGAGTTACCCGCTAGTACCTGAAACTAGTGCGTCTACCAATTCCGCCACCTGGGCTAGGTGTCAAGCCGGAGATCTTAGCATTAAAAACGAAGAAAAGACAAGCAGCCTGACGCTGGGCGCCGCGCTGCTGAGCGAAGTCGAGGGCACCGTCCAGGGCCATCGCGATGGCCACGGGTTCCTACAGCGCGACGACGGCGAGCCCGACATCTATCTGTCGCCGCAGGAAATGCACTCGGTGCTGCACCGCGACCGACTGCGTGTGCGCATCGTGCGCTACGACCGCAAGGGCCGCCCCGAGGGACGCGTGCTCGAGATCCTCGAGCGCAAGAAGGCGCCGATCATCGGACGCCTGCTGCACGAGAGCGGCATCTGGCTGGTTGCGCCCGAAGACAAGCGCTACGGCCAGGACATCATGATCCCGAAGAACGGGATCGCGAACGCGTCGGCGGGGCAGGTCGTCGCGGTCGAGCTGACCGAGCCGCCGTCGATGCATTCACAGCCGCTCGGTCGCGTGACCGAGGTGCTCGGCGAGATCGACGACCCCGGCATGGAGATCGAGATCGCGGTGCGCAAGTACGAGGTGCCGCACCGTTTCGGCGCCGAGACCTTGGCACAGACTGCCAAGCTGCCGGACAAGGTGAGGCCGGCCGACAAGAGGCAGCGCATCGATCTGACCGACGTGCCGCTGGTCACGATCGACGGCGAGGATGCGCGCGATTTCGATGATGCTGTCTACTGCGAGCCGGCACGCATCGGCCGCAAGACCAAGGGCGCGGAGCCCAACGGCTGGCGCTTGATCGTCGCCATCGCCGACGTCAGCCATTACGTGAAGCCCGGCGAGGCGCTCGACGACGATGCCTACGAGCGCGCCACCAGCGTCTACTTCCCGCGCCGCGTGATCCCGATGCTGCCCGAGAAACTCAGCAACGGCCTGTGCTCGCTGAACCCGAACGAGGACCGTCTCGCCATGGTCTGCGACATGATCGTCGACGCGGCCGGTGAGATCCACGCCTACCAGTTCTTCCCGGCGGTCATCAACTCGCACGCGCGCTTCACCTACACCGAGGTCGCGGCCATCCTCGCCAACACCCGCGGACCGGAAGCGCAGAAGCGCAAGGATCTGGTGCCGCATCTGCTGCACCTGCACGAGGTCTACCGTGCGCTGCTGAAGGCGCGTGCGGTGCGTGGCGCGGTCGACTTCGAGACCACCGAGACGCAGATCGTCTGCGACGACAACGGCCGCATCGAGAAGATCGTGCCGCGCACGCGCAACGACGCGCACCGCCTGATCGAGGAGGCGATGCTGGCCGCCAACGTCTGCTCGGCCGATTTCATCGCTACCCACAAGCATGCGTCGCTGTACCGCGTGCACGAGGGGCCGACGCCCGAGAAGCGGATGGCGCTGCAGGCCTACCTGCGCGCCCTGGGACTGGGTCTGTCGATCGGTGACGATCCGCGCCCCGGCGAGTTCCAGTCCATCGCGCAGGCCACCAAGGACCGGCCTGACGCGATGCAGATCCATTCGATGCTGCTGCGCTCGATGCAGCAGGCGATCTACACGCCGATCAACAGCGGTCACTTCGGTCTGGCCTACCCGGCCTACACCCACTTCACCAGCCCGATCCGGCGCTACCCGGACCTGCTGGTCCATCGCGTCATCAAGGCGCTGCTCGGCGAGCGCAAGTACCACCTGCAGGTCACCGAGCTCGCGACCTCGGCCGTGCACACCCGCAAACCGCGGCCGGCCTCGGCCGGCGCGGCGAAGGCGGTGCCCAAGGCCAAGCTCACGGCCGAGGCCCAGGCCTGGGAGACCGCCGGCAACCACTGCAGCGCCAACGAGCGCCGCGCCGACGAGGCCTCGCGCGACGTCGAGGCCTGGCTCAAGTGCAAGTTCATGCGAGAGCACCTAGGCGAGGAGTATGGCGGCACGGTCAGCGCGGCCACCAGCTTCGGCCTGTTCGTCACGCTCGACGAGCTGTACGTCGAGGGCCTGGTGCACATCACCGAGCTCGGTGGCGAGTACTTCCGCTTCGACGAGGCGCGCCAGGAACTGCGCGGCGAGCGCACCGGCGTGCGCTATGCCGTCGGCAGTCGCGTGCGCGTGCAGGTCAGCCGGGTCGATCTCGATGGTCGCAAGATCGACTTCCGGCTCGTGCGCGAGGCGGTGTCGCCGCGACCCGCGCGTGACCGCCCGGCGACGTCGGCGATCGAGGAGCTCAAGGCGGTCGAGCACGCCGACCGCACGCACAAGCGTGCTGCGCGGGAGGCCGGCGCCAAGTCGGCGGTCAAGCAGGTGCGAGCCGGTGCATCGGCGAGCAAAGCTGCTGCACACGGCCGTGCGGTGCGGGAGCAGCGCAAGGACAAGCGCAGCCGCTGAGTCGGTGTGCCGCCAGCGCGGTGCCCGGGGTCTGTGACGCCGGCTCCGGGCGGGCGCGGCCACTCGGCGCCCGCGCTAGTTCGTGTTCCCGCAGGCGTGCGCCGAGCGGCCACCCCAGGCCAGGCCGAGTTTTTCGATCAGCGCCGTGGCGGACAGCGGGGCGGCCACGCCATGCCTCGCCAGCCACCGGTCGGCGGCCGCGCCGTGGCTGAACATGCCCAGCACGGCGGCTTGGCGTGGCGTGAGGCCCTGCGACCACAGCCCCCCAGTCCACCCCGCCAGCACGTCGCCCGTGCCTGCGCTGGCGAGCGCGGCATTGCCGCTGGTGTTGATGAAGCAGGCCGTGGCGTCGGCGACGATGCTGCCGCTGCCCTTGAGCACCACGGTCGCCGACAGGCGGGTGGCAAGCGCGCGCGCCGCGCCGAGGCGGTCTTGTTGCACATCGGTGGCGCTGACCCCCAGCAGGCGGGCCGCTTCCAGAGGGTGGGGCGTCAGCAGCGTCGGCCGGCCGCGTCGTGCCCGGGCCTGCACCCGGAGGGCCAGCGCGGGGTCGGCGGCCAACGTGTTCAACGCGTCGGCGTCGAGCAGCAGCCGGCCGGCGCGTCCGATCAGTGTCGCCAGCGGCGTCGCGATGCCCGTTCCGCCGCCGCAGCCGCAGACCACGGTCGCGTCCTCCAGCGCCTGCTGCCGGTCCGACAGTGCGGTGAGCGGCCGCGTCATCACTTCGGGCCGCGCGGCGGCGGCGCCGTCGAGCGCGACAAGGTAGACGCGCCCAGCGCCCGCCGCGAGACCGGCCTGCGCCGCGAGCACCGCCGCGCCAGCCATGCCGGTGTCGCCGCCGACGACCCAGAGGTCCCCGAAGCTGCCCTTGTGGCGCTCATGGGGTCGCTCGGGCCAGCTCACGTCGGCGGCGGTCACCAGGTGAGCGACCGCGGGCTCGGCGTCGGCCTCGATGCCAAGCCCGTCGAACCAGACCGCGCCGGCGTGGTCCCGCCCGGCGGCGGTGAACAGGCCCGGCTTCAGCGTCAGCAGCGCGAGCGTCCAGCGGGCCCGTACCGTCGCGTCGCCGCCGAGGCGACGGCCGTGATCGGGGTCCAGGCCGCTGGGTAGGTCGATCGCCAGCACGGGCGCCCCCCCGCGGCCGAGCGCGTGCAGCGCGTCGAGAGCCCAGCCGCATGGCGGCCGCGTCGCGCCGAGACCGAACAGTGCGTCGATGGCCAGGTCGGTCGGTGCGAGCGGGCCCGCGGGGAGGGGTTGCTCGCTCAGGCGCACGCCGGCGGCACGCGCTCGCTCGAGGGCGGCGGCGGCATCGGCCGGGCGCGTGTCGGCGGGATGCAAGGCCACGACGACCTCCTTGCCCGCGCGGTGCAGATGCAGGGCCGCCTCGAGCCCGTCGCCGCCGTTGTTGCCCGGACCGGCGGCCACCCACACGCGGCGCGCGCCGGGCGCCAGGGCCAACGCCAGCCGTGCTACCGCGAGGCCGGCGCGACGCATCAGGGTGTGCGGTGGCAGCGCCACCGCCGCGGCGGCTTCGAGCCGCCGGGCGGCCGTACTGTCGTGCAGCGCCCAGCCGCCGGCCGGTGCGCTGTCGTGGGCGCCGACGCGCCGGGGAGCGGAGGGCGACGACATGCTGCGTATCGTTCAGGCGGCGCGGGCCTGCAGGTCGGCCGGGCACCGCGGCGCGCGGCCGGCCACCAGGTCGGCGATCCGCTGCGCGCTGCCACACGCCAGCGACCAACCGGTGCCGCCGTGACCGAGATTGAGCCAGATGCCGGGGCGCGGGCCGGCGCCGACGAGCGGCAGGCCGTCGGCGGACACGGCGCGAGGCCCTTTCCAGATCTGCGGGCGGGTCAGTTGCGCGGCACCGGGAAACCAGTGCTGCAGCAGCCGATAGAGCCGCTCGGTCGCATCGCTGCGCAGCCGCTGAGGCGAGCCGCCCAACTCGGCGCCGGCGGCGATGCGCACACGCTGCCCGAGGCGACCGATCACCGCGCCCTCGGCTGTGTCGACGACGACCGAGCGCGGCCCGCGTTCCGGCGAGCGGAGTGCGGCGGTCAGGGTGTAGCCGTGCACCGTTGCCATGGCAGGGCGCAGGCCGAGAGGCTCCAGCAGTGGCGCCGCCGCAGCGCCGGCCGCGACGACGACGGCGTCGTAGCGCTCGTCCGACCAGGGCTCCAGGTAACGCGCTGCGGCGCGGGCGCGCTCCGGCGACACGGGTCGGGCCAGGCGGGCGGGAGCCATGCGGCTGCTGCCGAAGCCCGTGGTCGGCGCCGTCTGTTCGAGGCGCAGCGTGACCTCACCGCCCGGCTCCGGCGTGATGGCGCGGACCGTGGTGGCGAAGCGGAAGTCCGCGCCGGCTTGCTCGGCGGCTTCCCGCAGCGCATGGGCGAACTGGCGGCAGTTGACGCTGCCGGTGCCCGGCAGGTGGATCCCGCCGGCGAGCGCGTGCTGGGTGTCGAGGTGGGGTTCGAGTGCGTGGCAACCCGCCGTGTCGAGCTCGGTGGCCGCGACGCCCAGTGCGCGCAGCGCCGTCAGGGCGGGCTGCGCCTTGGAGCGCTCGGACGCGTCGCGCCACAGCATCAGCGCGCCACGCGACTGCTCCAGCTCGACGCCGAGGCGCCCGATCAGGGCCTGCAGCCGCTCGTGCCCCTGCTGTGCCAGCGGGATGCTGGCGGACAAGCGCCGCGCGGCCGCGGCTGGCGCATCGGAGCGCCGCTGCTTCCACCACCAGGGCCACAGGCCGGGCGCGCGCAGCAGCGCGGCCCCGAGGGACGGCCGAGTGCCCTCGGCTTGCGGCGCGAGGGCCCACCAGCCCGCACCGGTCAGGCCGGTCGGGGCGAAGCTGCCTTCGGCCGCGACGCTGCTGTGGCGCTCGAGCACGGTCACCGCGTGGCCGTCGGTGGCCAGTTCATAGGCCGTCGCTACGCCGGCAATGCCGGCTCCGATGACCGCGATCCTCATGGGAGGCTCCTCGGCGGCGAGGGGCGGGCGGTATCGGCCGGGCTGCTATAATTCACAAGTTTTTCCGAGGCATCGCCTTGCGGGGCCGCCGGAAAAACCAGCCGCAAACCCGGTCGTCGAAAGGTGTCGTCAATGCGCTGCGCGGGCCCGATCCCGCTTGCAGTTGGTTGCGATTCTGACCGGATTTCAGACCCAACCTTTGGAGCTCTCAATGTCCTTCACCATGCGTGACATGCTGGAAGCCGGCGTCCATTTCGGACACCAGACGCGCTTCTGGAACCCGAAGATGGCGCCGTTCATCTTCGGCCATCGCAACAAGATCCACATCATCAACCTCGAGAAGACGCTGCCGCTCTTCCAGGAGGCGATGAAGTTCACCCGCTCGCTGGCGGCCAAGCGCGGCACGATCCTGATGGTCGGCACCAAGCGCCAGGCGCGCGAGGTGGTGGCGCAGGAAGCCCAGCGTGCCGGCATGCCTTATGTCGACCAGCGCTGGCTCGGCGGCATGCTGACCAACTTCAAGACGGTCAAGGGCTCGCTGAAGAAACTCAAGGAGATGCAGGCCCAGAAGGAGGCCGGCCTCGACGCGATGAGCAAGAAGGAAGCGCTGCTGTTCGAGCGCGAGCTGGCCAAGCTCGAGAAGGACATCGGCGGCATCCAGGACATGAACGCGCTGCCGGACGCGATCTTCGTGATCGACGTCGGTTATCACAAGATCGCGGTGGCTGAAGCCCAGAAGCTCGGCATCCCGGTCATCGGCGTGGTCGACTCGAACCACTCGCCCGACGGGATCGACTATGTGATCCCCGGCAACGACGACTCGGCCAAGGCGGTCGCGCTGTATGCGCGCGCGGTGGCCGACGCGGTGCTCGAGGGCAAGGCCAATGCGGTGAACGACGTGGTCGCCGCGGCCCAGAGCGGTGACGAGTTCGTGGAAGTCAGCGACGCGGCCTGACGCCCGCCTCGCGCCCCGCGCACTCGAACCAGGGGCTGTTTCAGCCCCTTTTTTTCAAGATTCACCAGATCCACTGGAGCAAGCAATGCCCGCAATCACCGCCAGCATGGTCGCCGAACTGCGCGCCAAGACCGACGCCCCGATGATGGAGTGCAAGAAGGCCCTGACCGAGGCCGACGGCGACATCGCCCGTGCCGAGGAGATCCTGCGCGTCAAGCTCGGCAACAAGGCCGGCAAGGCCGCCGCCCGCATCACCGCCGAGGGGGTGATCGCCGCGGCGGTCAATGGCACGACGGGGGCCCTCGTCGAGGTCAACTGCG
>CAYOXW010000022.1:0-24741 GCA_964408005.1 uncultured Methylibium sp. | reverse complement strand
CGGCCGCGCGCGCCGGCGCTGGCGCCGGGGCGGCGTCGAAGGCACCGCGCTGGCCGGGGCGCGCGCCATCGGCGGCCCGCGCGGCGCGGCGTTCGTCGAGCAGATCGGCAAAGACGGCCCCGCCGGCCTCGGCCTTGCGGCCTTCGTCGGCGGCGAAGACGGGGGTCGGGGTCGCGGCGGCGCTCGAACGGACGGCGTGCAGATTCATCGTGTCGGTCCTCACCAGCTGCCCTGCAGCGCGGCCTGGCCCCGCTGCCAGCTCATGCGCGCGGCGAGCTCGTCGCCGGCCTTCTGCTCGCGGCGCTGCTGCGCGAGCGCAAGCTCGGCGCGGCGCCGTTCGATCAGCTTCTCGACCGAGGCGACGCGCAGCTCGATCGCCAGCAGCGCGGCCTGGGCCGTGTCGGCCCGCGCCGCGGCGTGGGCCACGGTGCGCTGCTGCTGCGCGACGGCGCCGTCGAGCCGCGTCATGAAGCCCTGGTAGCACTGCATCAGCTCGAGCGCACCGCTGCGCTGGAAGGAGCCGCCGAAGCGCTGCGCGTACTCGCTGCGGTAGCCGACGAGCTGCTCGGCCTGGGCCTGCGCGGCTTGGGCGGCGCGCTGCTGGCGCAGGTGCTCGGCGAGCGCCTGGTCGCGTTCGGCGCGGGTCTGTTCGAGCAGGCTGACGAGGGGCTGCAGCGTGTCCATGGGCGCTTTCGTGAGGGAAGGGGTTAGACGCCGGCGAGCTGGCGCAGCTGGCCGACGCTGTCGCCGAGACGGGCGGCCTCGTGCATGTCCTGCTGCAGCAGCGCGCGCATCGCGTCGTGCTTCTGCACCGCCTGGTCGAGCTCGGCGTCGTTGCCCGGCGCATAGGCGCCGAGCGCGATCAGATCGCGCGCCTTCTGGTAGCGCGACCACAGCTGGCGCAGCCGGCGCGCGGCCTGCTGGTGCGGCGCCTGGGTGACGTTGTGCATCACGCGCGAGGCCGAGCGCTCGATGTCGATGGCCGGGTAGTGGCCGGCCTCGGCGAGCTCGCGCGAGAGCACGATGTGGCCGTCGAGGATCGCGCGCGCCGCGTCGGCGATCGGGTCCTGCTGGTCGTCGCCCTCGCTGAGCACGGTGTAGAAGGCGGTGATCGAGCCGCAGCCGTTCAGGCCGTTGCCGCTGCGCTCGACCAGCTGCGGCAGCTTCGCGAAGCAGCTCGGCGGATAGCCCTTGGTGGCCGGCGGCTCGCCGATCGCCAGCGCGATCTCGCGCTGCGCCATCGCGTAGCGCGTCAGGCTGTCCATCAGCAGCAGCACGTGCTGGCCCTTGTCGCGGAAATGCTCGGCAATCGCGGTCGCGTAGCTGGCGCCCTGCATGCGCGTGAGCGGCGGCGCGGCGGCCGGCGCGGCGACGACGACCGCGCGCTGCAGGCCCTCGGTGCCGAGGATGTCCTCGATGAATTCCTTGACCTCGCGGCCACGCTCGCCGATCAGGCCGACGACGATCACGTCGGCCGCGGTGTACTTGGCCATCATGCCCAGCAGCACCGACTTGCCGACGCCGGAGCCGGCGAACAGGCCGATGCGCTGGCCGCGCCCGACGGTCAGCATCGCGTTGATCGCGCGCACGCCGGTGTCCAGCGGCTGGCGCACCGGGTCGCGGTCCATCGCGTTGATCGGGCGGCGGATCAGCGGCTCGCTGCGCACGTGCTGCAGGTCGAGCGGGCCGAGCCGGTCCATCGGCTCGCCGTGCGAGTCGACGACGCGGCCGAGCAGGCCATCGCCGATCGGCAGGTGGCGGGTGCGGTCTACGCTGCGCCGCCACGGGTGGCTGGCGGCGCCCAGGCGCGGCGGCGCGGTCGGCACCGAGCGCGGCACGACGCGCGCGCCGCTGGCCAGGCCGTGCAGCTCGCCGGTGGGCATCAGATAGGCGCGGTCGCCGGAGAAGCCGACCACCTCGGCCAGCACCGGCGGCTGGCCCTCCATGCGGACCTCGCAGACCGAGCCGACCGGCACGCGCAGGCCGGCGGCCTCGAGCACCAGGCCGGCGACACGCACCAGCGTGCCCTGCAGCTCCAGCGGCGCCGGGCCGGCGGCGTGGGTCTTCAGATCCTCCAGGTAGCGCTGCCAGGCTCCCGGCGAGTCCGAGGACGTGGCCGGCGCGGCGCGGCGCTCGATCAGCGGTGCGTTCATGCGGCCGGCTCCTCGCCATCGGCGTAGCCACTCGGTCGTCCCATCGTGGCGGTCGCGCGCTGCCAGCGCGCCTCGACGCTGGCGTCGACCACGCCGACCTCGCTGTCGACCACGCAGCCCCCGCGCGTGAGCGAGGCGTCGGCGACCAGGCGTGCGCCGCGTTCGGCCATCGCCTCGCCGACCTGTGTCTGCACCAGCGGCAGGTCGTCCGGGTGCAGATGCACCGCGATCTGCTGGGCCGCGACCAGCGTCGCGGCCAGCGCCTCCTGCGCCACCTGGGCCACCAGCTCGGGCCGCTGCGCGAGCTCGCCGCGCACCACCTGGCGCGCCAGCGCGATCGCGACCTCGGCCACCTGGCGGGCCAGCCCCTGCTCGAGCTCGTCGAGCTGGCCGCGGTAGGCGCGGGTCAGCTGGACCATCTGCGCGGTGACCTGCTGTGCATAGCTTTGCTTGAAGCCCTCGAGCGCGACCAGGCCGTCGCGGTAGCCGTCCTGGTAGCCGCTCTGGCGCGCGGCGGCGAGCTGCGCGCCGAGCTCCTGCGGCGTCGGCGCGGCCGGCTCCTCGGGCACGGCCGGCGCCGGCGCCGCATTGGCCGCGCCGCCAAAGCTGTCCGGCGTCCAGGCGGCGAAGCTGCCGAGCTCCTCGCGCGGGATGAAGCGCGCGTAGGGTGCCGCGCCCGCGCCCGCACCCGCGGCCGGGCCGGCCGGCGCCGCGCGCAGCAGGTCGAAATCGTCGTGCAGCCGGCTGCGGGGCGCGGCGCGTTCAGAGGAACTGGTCATCGCCACCGCCGCTCAGCACGATCTGGCCCTCGTCGGCGAGGCGCCGCACGACCTTGAGCATCTCTTTCTGCTCGGCCTCGACCTCGGAGACGCGCACCGGACCGCGCGAGTCGAGATCCTCGCGCAGCGCCTCGGCCGCGCGGGTCGACATGTTGGTGAAGACCTTCTCGCGCAGCTCGGGCGTCGCGCCCTTGAGCGCGATCAGCAGCGACTCGCTCTGCACTTCCTTGAGCAGCGCCTGGATGCCCCGGTCGTCGATCTTGAGCAGATCGTCGAAGGTGAACATGTTGTCCATGATCTTCTGCGCGAGGTCGGGGTCGGCCTCGCGGATGTAGTCGAGCACCGAGGTCTCGACGGCCGAACCCATCATGTTGATGATCTCGGCGGCGGGCTTGACGCCGCCGATCATCGACTTCTTCATGCGCTCGCTGCCGGCGAGCACCTTGCTCATCACCTCGTTGAGGTCCTTCAGCGCGCTGGGCTGGATGCCGTCGAGCGTCGCGACGCGCACCATCACCTCGTTGCGCTGGCGCTCGTTGAAATGCTTGAGCACGTCGGCGGCCTGGTCGAAGTCCAGGTGCACCAGGATCGCCGCGACGATCTGCGGATGCTCGTTGCGCAGCAGCTCGGCCACCGAGGCCGGGTCCATCCACTTCAGGCTCTCGATGCCGGAGACGTCGCCGCCCTGCAAGATGCGGTCGATCAGCAGATTGGCCTTGTCCTCGCCGAGCGCCTTGCGCAGCACGCTCTTGACGTACTCGTCGGTGTCGTTGACCAGCGTGCTGGTGTCGGCGGCGGCGCTCGAGAAGCGCTCGAGCACGCCATCGACGCGCTCGCGCGAGACGGTCTTGAGTTTGGCGATCGTCTCGCCCAGGCGCTGCACCTCCTTGGGCGCGAGCTGGCGGAAGACCTCGGCGGCGTCCTCCTCGCCGAGCGACATCAGCAGGATCGCCGCGTCTTCGAGTCCCTGTTCGTCCATGATCGTCAGACGTCCTTTGCGACCCAGGCGCGCACGATGTTCGCGACGGCCGCCGGGTTGTCCTTGGCCAGCGCGCGGGCCTGCACCAGCCGGTCGTCGGCGCTCGGCGCCTCGAGGCGCGGCAGGCCGTTGCCCGGGACGGGCAAGGGCTGCAGGTCGTCGACCACCGCGTTCAGACGCGGCGCCGGCGCCGGCGCGGGCTGGGCCGCCTTGAGGGCCGGGCGCACCGCGCCGAACACGACGATCAGCGCCAGCAGCGTCAGCGCGCCGGGCACCGCCAGCGTGCGCGCCAGGTCCTGCACCTCGGGCTGCTGCCACAGCGGCGGCGCCGCCTCGGCCGCCGGCGTCTCGACCTTGAAGGGCGCGTTGATCAGCTTGACCGAGTCGCCGCGCGCCTCGTTGAAGCCGATGGTC
Source organism: uncultured Methylibium sp. (assembly GCA_964408005.1). Lineage (GTDB taxonomy): Bacteria > Pseudomonadota > Gammaproteobacteria > Burkholderiales > Burkholderiaceae_C > Methylibium. The sequence goes on along the minus strand of CAYOXW010000022.1, from coordinate 20,416 downwards.
TCCTTGACGAGCGCGGTGAGCTTCTCGAGCTCGGCCTCGGGGATCGGCGTGACGGTGGTCTTGCCCTTCGCGTCGGTGGACGACTTGTGGTTGACGACCACGGCCGCGTTGAGCCGCTTGACCGTGCCGGTGGCGTTGCGCGTCACGCGCACGGTCTTGTCGACCTCGTAGTTCGTCGTGGCGTCGCGCCGGCTCGTGCCGCCGGGGCTGCCGGCCGCCGCGGCGGTGAGCGCCTGGGCCGGGCCGTTGAGCGGCGCGGTCGCCGGCACCGGCGGCTGGTTGCTGGTGGCGCCGGGCACGCCGGACGGCGTCGCGCTGCCGCCGTTGGACGACTCGCTGCTCTGCTCGCTGCGCACCGTCTGCGGGATCGGCTTGCCGTCGGCGCCGACGCCCTGGTTGGGCAGGTATTCCTCCGAGGTCGACTCGGTCTGCGAGAAATCGATCTCGGCCGTCACCTGGGCGCGCAGGTTGTCGCGGCCCAGCACCGGCTCGAGGATGTCGACGACGCGGCGGCTGTAGTTGGCCTCGATCTGCTGGCGGTACTGCAGCTGCTGGGCGTCCAGGCCGTTGGCGGCCGCCTCGACCTCGGCGCTGCCCGACAGCAGCGCGCCGCTGGCGTCGAGCACGCTGACCGCCTTGGGCGCGAGCTCGGGCACGCTCGAGGACACCAGGTGCACGATGCCGGCGATCTGCGCGCGGTCGAGCGTGCGGCCCGGGTGCAGCGTCAGCAGCACGCTGGCGCTGGGCTTTTGCTGCTCGCGGAAGAAGCCGTTCTGGTTCGGCAGCGCGAGGTGCACGCGCGCCGACTGCACCGCGGCCAGGCCGCCGATCGAGCGCGTCAGCTCGCCCTCGAGGCCGCGCTGGAAGGTCAGGCGCTCCTGGAACTGGGTCTGGCCGAACTTGGCGTTGTCCATCAGCTCGAAGCCGACCACGCCGCCCTTGGGCAGGCCGGCCGAGGCGAGCTTCAAGCGCGCGTCGTGCACCTTGTCGGCCGGCACGAGGATCGCGCTGCCGCCCTCGGCGTGCTTGTAGGGCACGTTCATCTGCGAGAGCTGCGCGAGGATCGCGCCGCCGTCCTTGTCCGACAGGTTGGCGTACAGCACCTTGTAGTCGCCCTGCGAGGACCACATCGACATCGCCAGCGCGATGCCGACCAGGGCGGCCAGGCCGAACCCCAGCAAGGCCTTGCGACCGGTCGGCAGCGCCGCGAGGCGCTCGGCAAAGCCGGGAACGGCGGCCGGGCTGGCGGCATTCAGGGCCATCGGGGTGGGGGCGGCGAGTGCGGTGTCCATCGGGGTGGCTGGGGCGTCGCGTCTCTGTTGGGTCGGCTGGAAGGCTCAATCAGTCGGGCAGACACGCCTGAGCGGGCCTGCCTCGGCATTGTTGAGGCCGACTTGAATCGGAAAAGCGGCAAACAAGCCAGCCAAACCCGCCCAGTTCGCACCACCACCGTGGCGCCACCGGCCTACGATGCCGACCCATGGACCTGAAGCTCAAGCCCTTCGACTTCGCGCAGGCGGCCACCCGGGCCGGCATGCCGCAGGTCGCCGAGCGGGTGCGTCAGAGCACGCAGGCCGCCGCGGCGCCGCAGGCGAGCTTCCAGACCAGCTTCAGCGCCGCGCTCAAGCAAGTCAGCGCGGCGCAGAACGAGGCCACGGAGCTGCAGAAGCAGGTCCAGCTCGGCAACCCGACGGTCAGCATCGAGCAGACCATGATCGCGATGCAGAAGGCCCAGATCGGCTTCCAGGGCGCGCTGCAGGTGCGCAACCGGATGGTGCAGGCCTACACGGACATCATGCAGATGCAGGTGTGAGGCCGCTCACGCCGGGGCCGTGACCAGGCCCCACAGCCACCAGCCGAACAGCCCGGCGCCCAGCAGCCAGACCGCGACGATCAGCACCGCGCCCCAGAACAGCCGGGGCGCCCGCCCGCCGGCCGCCTCGGCCTCGGCGAGCCGCGCGCGCCACAGCGGCTCGGGCGTGAGCCGGATCGCCAGCGCGACGCCCAGCGGCAGCAGGATCAGCTCGTCGAGCTGGCCGATCAGCGGGATGAAGTCCGGGATCAGGTCGATCGGGCTGAGCGCGTACAGCAGCACCGCCAGCGCCACCAGCTTGGGCCCGCGCGGCGTGTCCGGGTGCTGCATCAGCTTCCACAGCGCGAGCAGGTAGATCCCGAGCCGGGCACGGTTGGCGGCCCCGAACAGCGTGCGCAGCGTCATGCGCAGCTCCGGTGGGGCGGCGGGGACAGGGCGACGAAGGCGGCGGTCATGTCGGTCAGCATTCTGACCAAAGCCGCGGAGGGCCACACCCCAGGCCGCGTCCTTGGCCGCCGGTGGGGTCCGCTGCCGCACGATCCACGTTCGTCGCCTCACGCATTGCGGTCAGCCCGGCCTACCCGCCGACGTCTTTTGGCTCCCCGCCGCGCCTCGCTCGCCCAGCACGCCGCTTGCTCACGTCGACACCGGCCTTCGGCTGATCAGCGCCCATCGCGACCCCACCTTGGGGATGCATGTTCATCATCGACAACTGTTCGGGCTACACGGTTGGATAAGACAGGCCGATGCGTTGACTTAAAGCTAACTCGCGAGCTGCGTGCTCATAGGCGTATCGGGTTTGGCGCATCGACTGAGAAACCTCCGCAGCTCATCCCTCAACTGCGCTCATCGGGAAGATACAAGGCATCTCCGTTACCGCGACTGCGTTTGAATTCTTCTGAGGATGTACTCTGCATTTGCTGTCGTTTTCTCCATAGCGGAAGTTGATTTCTCGATCGTTCTCATGTTGCGTGATGACCATTCACGATCGTCCAACAGCTCTCGAACTGCGTTGGTTGCAGGTGTCCACCAAGCCTTGTGATGAGTGATGAAGCTGTTGCAGACTCGGAGGGCATCCCCAGTAGGGCCGTAGACGTCCAGTTTTATTCGGCAGTCTGTGGAAGCACTGGCAAGCGAATCGAGGGCAGCAAGGGCTCTCAGCGACAGAAGATCTGGACTTCCAGAGAGGTCGAGCGAGGGAACCCCATAAGAATCTGCGCTGCTTGTTGTGTTTCCATGCAGCCGCAGCTTTAATCGTTCCTGCGACTTGGCCGTATTTGGGCAAGGTGCATCTTGAAATGTAACTTTGCTGTCTGGTCCAACGCACTTGTTCGCAGCCAAGACGTTTGAAGCAAACAGCAATAGCACCGCAGAGAGGATGAGGTGACTGGACATTCGAGTGCCGAGGTATTTGATTGCAATGTCTAACGTTTGACATGAGAGGCGTGACCCGGCTTGCCGGGACATGCCCTCTCGATGGAAGTCTTAGAAGACATTCTTCGTAAGCCACTCTGCACCTTGGATTAGTTCTTCCACTTGCTCCTTTGTGGGATCGGTGCCCTTCTTATGTGAGCAGAGATTCCGAAGGTCGGCAAGGAAGCTGATTTTGCGCCACGCCGGTGTATCTATGACTAAGGCGGCCTTGAGGGGATCGTTCAGATCGGCGATGGTTGGATTCCTCTTGGCGATCTTCAACCCATGAGCTTCCGCAACTTTCTGCAGGTGCCCTTCAATTAGTACACCGACCAGCGCTCCGGCTGCTCTTGGACTTATTTTCGATAGCTGTCTTGAGGTCGCAATTTCATTATCTTGAAGCTCTGCATACAACTCTCCTTCGATATTGGAAAGAACGGAGTCAACTCGACTGTTGATGGAGTTGATGATTGCAAGTTGATTGATGAGGCACTGGAGCACCTCTGCCCTGGTATCAAAGTCTTTAAGGTGATAGCTCCCAGGAGCGACGCCCTTCAAGTAGTCTTGAATTACGTAGGTGCCGTATCCCATGGACTTTCTCTTCGGATCGATCTCGTAGTAGCTCCGAAACTCGACGAGTCGATCCGAAGCGAGTGATGCAACGACCTTGAGCGCGACGGTGTACCAGCTGTGATAGTCATAGTGGAACTGCTTGTCCTCCTTTTTCTGGAACGACATGGCCAGGTCGGCGCCGGTCTTGTAGAGAGCGGAGAGTTCTTTGTGGATGAGTTCGCGCTTTGTCATATGCCTTCTAACGTTAAATAGCCCGAACAGCATGCTCATCCGGATTCGGCCTAAGCAGCCGCAAGGCGCGATGATCACCGGCCCGGTTGCCCTCTGCAAACCCCCCAAAATTCGGCATGTGGCTGTTGGTGTATCAGGCCGCTTAAATTCCGGCAGATACCGAACTCCGTGGCACCGGATACCGAGGCCTCGCCAGCGCCGCTGCTGAACCGGCGCCGCGCCACCAGGCCCCGCCACGCGCGGCGCTTCGCCGCTAGGCACTGACGATCCACCCCTCCAGCGCATCAACCTGCGCCGACCACCCGTACCGGGGCTGCGTCGCGGCCCAGGCCGCCTGCACCAGGCAGAGCACCGCGTCGAGCCGGTCCCCGCTCGCGTCCGCCACCAGCGCGTCGCGCTGCGCATGCCGCAGCTTGAGCCGCAGGCCCAACCGCGTGCGGCCCTGCTCCAGTGCATCCACCAGGTCCTTGCGCGCAATCAGCCGCTCGGGCGTCTGCCGGGCGCGCTCGTCGCTCTTGTAGGAGCGCGCACCGATCAGCTCGCGCGCCAGCAGGCCCGGGTAGGCCTCGAGCGCGACGCGCTGCGCATCGCCCGCGTGCAGGCCGGCCAGCGTGACGCCGGCGTCGATCAGGCGCGGCACGCCGGCGTGCAGCATCAAGGCCACCGGCGGGTTGACCCACTTCATCGACGGGCTCGCGCCGGCCGGGCCGTCGCAGGCGCGGTGTGCGAACTTGGCGCCCGCCGGCCGCGCGGCGCAGAAGGCGGCAAAGGTGGCGCGGATCGCCGCGCGGTCCAGCGCCGCGACGTGGCGCATCAGCGCGAGCCAGTCGCGCGGCCAGCCGAGCGACTCGACCAGCTCGCGCGGCAGCCCGAAGGGCAGGTCGAAGCCGCCGAGCCAGGGCCCGGGGCGCGCGAGCAGCGCGTCGAAGGCGGCGAAGTCGCTCAGCGCCTCGAGGTCGCCGAGCCGCAGCAGCGCGCCGTCGCGCTCGCCGTGGGCCACCGTGATCGGCTTGCGCCGCGTGGGCGCGCTGGTGAAGTCGACGCCGAGCAGGCGCGGCGCCGTGAGAGTGGAATGCGTCATGACGGCGCCCACTGTAGGGGCGGCGGCCACGGCCCGCGGCCGGCAGCGGCCGCGACAATGCGCGCGATGAGCGCGATCCTGTCGCCCGAGACCCTGCCCTCCCCTGCGCGGCCGCGCCGCCGCCTGCTGATCGCCGCCACCGCCGTGGCGCTGCTGCTGGGCGCGCTGGCCGCCGCGGCCTGGTGGTTCGCGGCCCGCCAGCTCGAGCAGGGCGTGCGCGACGCGCTCGGACCGCGCGGCAGCGTCGCCGCGCTCACGCTCGGCTGGGGCGGGGTCGAGCTGCGGGAGTTGCGCGTGAGCGCGGCGCCAGGCTGGCCGGCCGCCGACGAGTTGCGCGCCGCCCGCGTCGTCGTGCGGCCGGACCTGTGGGCGGCATTGCGCGGGCGCCTCGCGGTCGGGCAGGTGCTCGTGGAGGACGGCTATGTGTCGCTGCTGCGCGAGCGCAGCGGCCGGCTGCGCGTGCTGCCGGCGCTGCTGGGCGAGCCGGCCGCCGCGGCGGACACCGCCGAGAGCGGCCCCGGCCTGGCGCTGACGCTGGAGCGCATCGAGCTGCGGCGCTGCGAGGTCGCGTTCTTCGACGCCTCGGTGCGCCGGCCGCCGCTGGCGGTGCGGCTGAGCGACTTCGAGGCGACGATCGGCCCGCTGGCGCTGCCGGCGCTCGAGACGCCGATCGCGCTGCGGCTGCGCGCAACCGTCAAGGGCAGCACCGCCGACGGCCGCAGCGATGGCACGCTCGCGCTCGAGGGCGAGCTCACGCCGGCCACGCGCGACGCGACGCTGAAGCTGGCGCTGCGCCGCGTCGACCTGCGCGCGCTGCAGCCCTACCTGATGAACGTGGCCGACGGCGGCGTCAAGCGCGGCCGCATGGACCTGGATCTCGCGCCGGTGGTGCAGCGCCAGCAGCTGCACGCGCCGGGCCGGCTGACGCTGACGGGCCTCGAGCTCGGCTCCGGCGGCCTGGCCGGCGTGCCGCGCCAGGCGGTGCTGGCCTTCATGAGCCGCAACGACCGCATCGAGCTCGACTTCACGCTCGAGGGTCGGCTCGACGACCCGGCCTTCTCGCTCAACGAGAACCTCGCGACGCGGGTCGCGTCCGCGCTGGCGGAGAAGCTCGGCGTCAGCGTCAGCGGCGTCGTCGAGGGCGTCGGCAGCATGATCAAGGGGCTGTTCGGCCGCTGACGACGGCGCCCGGCCGGGCGCGCGCTAAGCGGCGGCGAGCGCGACGACGCCCAGCGCGATGCAGCCGGCCCCGGCGACGCGCAGCCGCGTGTCGCCCTCGCCGAGCAGCCGCCCGCCGAGCAGCGCCGCGAACAGCATCGAGACCTCGCGCGCCGGTGCCACGTGCGACAGCGGCGCGAGCCGCAGCGCGAACAGCACCATCATGTAGGCGGCCGGGCTCAGCAGCGCGACCACCAGCGCCGCGCGCCAGCTGGCGCGCCAGGCCGCGCGCGTCGCGGCCCGGTCGCGCAGCGCCGCGGGCAGCGTGAAGGGGATGCGCAGCAGGTTGCCGAAGTAGTCGACCAGGATCGGCGAGAGCGCCAGCACCATCACCGCATAGCCATCGATCACCGTGTAGGCGGCGATGCACAGGCCGGTGGCCGCTCCCCAGGCGATGCCCTGGCGCACGCGCAGGCGCTGCGCGGGGTCGCCCTCGGCGCCGCGCAGCGCGCGCAGCAGACGCGGCCCGCCGGCGATCAGGAACACGCCGGCGCCGATCGCCGCGACGCCCGCGAGGCCGCGCGCCGACAGCGTCTCGCCGAGCAGCGCCACCGCGGCGGCCGAGCTCAGCAGCGGCCCGGTGCCGCGCGCCACCGGGTAGACCACGGTGAGGTCGGCCACCCGGTAGCCGCGCAGCAGCACCGTGAAGTAGACGACGTGGGTCACCGCGCTCGCGAGGAGGACAGCCCACTCGAGCCAGCCCCAAGCCGGCAGCACGCCCCAGGCGGCCCACAGCCCGAGCGGCGCCCACAGCACCGCGACCAGCAGCGCGACCAGCAGCACGAAGCGCTGGTCACCCCCGGCCTGCTTGGCCGCCAGGTTCCACAGCGCGTGGCAGAAGGCGGCGGCAAGGACGAGGGCGAGCGCGGCGGCGGGCACCGCCGCAGTCTACGGGCGCCGGCTCAGAAGCCCTGGCGCCACTTCAGCCCGAGGTACCAGGCCCGCGGCGAGCCCGGCTCGAAGAAGCGGCGGTTGCCCTCGTTGACGATCACGCTGCCCGCGTACTCGCGGTCGAACAGGTTGTCCACCCGCGCCAGCAACTCCAGCCGGCTCTGCGCCGCGATCGCGTAGACCTGCCGCGCGCGCAGCGCGACGGTCGACCAGCCGGCGGCGCGGTCCGAGGGATCGCCGTCGGCGTTCAGGTCGTTGGTCGTGACGCGGCCCTGCGCGCGCCATTCGGCGGCGAGCTCGGTCGACTCGCGACCGCCCGGGCGCCAGGCCAGCTCGCCGTAGGCGCTGCGCGGCGAGGTGCCGGCGATGCGGCTGCCCGCGCGCACGACGTTCTTGACCGAGTCGGCGCGGCACGGCGGCGTCACGCCGTAGCAGGTCTCGAAGTCGTCGTCGTAGGTCGCCTTCAGGTAGGTCAGCGCCAGCACCGCACGCCAGGCGCGGTCGATCTGCCAGCCGGCGGCCAGCTCGGCGCCGCGCCGCGTCGTCTTGCCGACGTTCTGGAAGGTCGAGCGGCCGCCCGAGTTGGTGGCCACGCCGAGCTCGTCGTCGGTGCGCGACTCGAACACCGCCATGTCGATCGACAGGCCCTGCTCGGGCAGGCGCCACTTCGCGCCGAGCTCGAGCTGCTTGCTGGTCTGCGCGTCGAGCGCGCTGTTGAAGCCGGAACCGCCGTCGGGCCGGTAGGCGAGCTCGTTGAAGGTCGGCGACTCGAAGCCGCGGCCGCCGCTGAGGTAGAGGTTCAGCGTCGGCGTGGGCGTCCACTGCAGCGCCGCGACCGGGTTGGTGTAGCGGTAGTCGAGCGCGCCCGAATCGTCGAGGTTGCTGCCGACGATGTAGTGGTCCTTGGAGCGGAAGTCGACCTGGCCGTGGCGCAGGCCGAGCGTCGCGAACCAGTCCTTCACGAACTCGAGCTTGCCCTGGGCGTAGACGTCGCGCGTGTCGACCCGGTTCTTCTCGTCGCGCCGCGGCAGGCCCGTGACGCCGACGGCCGTCGGCGCCAGCGGGTCGCCGCGGAAGTTCTCGTAGCCGCGCCGGTCCTCGCTGCTGCGCTCGTAGGCGGCGCCGGCGACGAACTGCGCGCTGCGCTCGCCCGCGAGGCTCCAGCGCCAGATCAGGCGGCCGTCGAGGCCGAGGTAGTCGCGGTCGAAGTCGATCACGCCGCCGGGCTGGCGCTCGGTGACCGAGGCCGGCAGGCCCGGGTTGCGCTGGGTCAGGATCGGGATCGACTGCCACTGCGTGACCGAGCGCTGGCCGTAGTAGGCCGTGACCGCGCTCTCGCTGAGCGCGCCCAGGTCCTCGAAGCGATGGCGCCAGTGCGCGCCGATCTGGTCCTGCTCGGCCTGCTTGCGCACGTTGAAGGTGGTCGCGACCTCGGTGGTCTGGTAGGGATCGTCGCGGAAGTCGTCGTAGTTCAGGCCCAGCGGGTCGAGCGAGGGCTGGTCGAGGTGGTTGATCGCGATCACGACGCTGTCACGCGCGCCGCTCCAGCCGAGGCGCACATTGGCCAGCGTGCGATCGGCCTCGCTCTGCGGGCGAAAGCCGTCGGTCTCGAAGCGGCTGATGCTGGCGCGCAGGTCCCAGCCGCGCCCCGGCGTGTCGGACAGCGGCGCCTGCACCGTCGCGCGCAGCTGGCGCGTGCCGTAGCGGCCGAAGTCGACGTCGAGCTGGCCGTAGCGCTCGGTGATCGGCGCGCTGAACAGCGCGATCACGCCGCCGGAGCTGTTGCCGTAGAGCGCCGAGAACGGCCCGCGCAGCACCTCGACGCGCTGCGCGCCGGCGAGGTCGAAGTGCGAGACCTGGCCCTGCCCGTCGGGCATGGTCGCCGGGATGCCGTCGCTGTACAGGCGGATGCCGCGCACGCCGAAGGTCGCCCGCGCGCCGTAGCCGCGCGAGCTGATCTGCAGGTCCTGGGCGTAGTTGTTGCGGTTGGCCACCGTCAGGCCCGGCACGCGGGCCATCGCCTCGCTGAGGTTGACCATCAGGCCGCCGTTGCGCAGCTCGTCGGCGTCGACGACGCCGGCCGAGTAAGGCGTGTCGAAGAGGCGCTGCTCGAAGCCCTTGCCGGTCACGACCACGGGATCGAGCGCCGCCGGCTGGGCGTGCAGCGCGGGCGCGGCGGCCCACAGGGCGGCGGCCAGCAGCGGGTTCAGCGGCGGGAAGAGACGGCAGGACATGGGGGCCTCGAGCGCGGGGCGCATAGTTCTGGAGCGGCCGCGACTCTAGGAGCGCTCGAGGGCGGTCCCAATAGAGAAAATCTTGAAAGCCACCGCCGGGTTGACGCCGCGCAACAGTCGGACGCCCCGCCGACGACGGCGCCCCGGGGGGCGCCGTCGTCGGCGGGGCGCGCGGCGCGCGGCTCAGAACTGGAAGGCCAGTCGCATCCCGCCCCAGTGGCGGCCGTTGACGGTGATCGGCGCGGCCGCCTCCTTCATCACGATCAGATTGCCGCCGCCCATGTCACGGCGGTAGGTCTGCAGCAGGAAGGGCCGGGTATTGCGCGCCGCCGCCAGGCAGGTGCGGTCGGTGAAGAGGCGGCGGTGGCGGCTGTGGGCGAAGTTCCACACCGGGTCGTTGGGGCGCTGCGGCTGGCAGTACTGGCGGTTGTGGGTCGGGATGTAGCCGTTGCGGTCGACCGCGATGCAGTAGACCACCTTGGTGCTCAGCGCGAGCATGCGCTCCTGCACCTGCGGGAACAGACGGTCGGTCAGCTCGTTGTAGCGCGTCAGGTGCTGCACCGGGTCGGTGCCGCTCACCGACCGGTACTGCTCGTCGAACAGCTCGTCCTCGCCGATCGTGCCGGTGCGCACCGCGTCCTCGAGCAGCTTGCTGATCTGCGCGGCCGCCTCCTGGGCGCCACGGATGTAGGGCGTGTCCTCGGTGTCGATGCCACAGCCGGCGACGACCTCGATCATGTTCTCGCTGACCTTCAGGAAGGCCTCGCTGCGGCCGTTGGCCTGGCCGAGCGCGTCGGTCGCGCGCTGCATCTCGCGCTGGATGCCGGCCATCTGGCTGGTCAGGCCGTCGCAGGTGGCGCGGCTCTGCGCGGCCGCGTCGGCGATGTGGTTGACGCCGTCCTGCACCTCGGCCAGCGCGCGGTGGAAGCCGCCCTGCGGGCTGCGGCCCTCGCGCAGCTGGATCTCCTTGGCGAGCACGCCGACGCGCGCATCGAGCTCGGCGACCGTGCCCATGATGGCCTTGGACGAGGCCTCGACCTGGGCCGACAGGTCCTTGACGGCGTCGGCAACGACCGCGAAGCCGCGCCCGGCCTCGCCGGCGCGCTTGGCCTCGACCGAGGCGTTGAAGGCGACCAGCCGCGTCTGCAGCGCGATCTGGGTGATCTGGCTGGCGGCGTCGGCCACCTGGCGCAGCGTGTCGACGATGCCGCCGACCTCGGCGCCGACCTGCTCGACCGCGGCGCGCGCACGCTCGACGGCCTGCAGGCTCTCGGTGGTGGTGGCGCCGATGCCGCCCTGGGCGCGTTGCACCTCCTCGAGCTGCGTGCCCAGCGCCTCGACGGCCTGGGCCTGCTGCTGGTTGAGCCTGCCGGTGTCGTCGATCAGGCCGCGCACCTCGGCCGCGTCACGGCCGAGCCGCGAGGCAGCCTGGGCGATGCCCTGGATGGCCAGACGCAGGTCCGGCGCTTCTGCGGCGATGGGGGCCACGGCGGCCGCGGGCCGGCCGACCGGGCCCCGCTTGCTCTTGAAAAGTTGCAGCATCGGTACCTCGTTGTCTCCGGCTGGGGGTCTGCGCCCGCGGCTCAGTGATCGCGCATCTTCGCCCGCAGCCGGGCGATGGACTGGCTGTGCAGCTGGCACACGCGCGACTCGGTCACGCCGAGCACGGCCGCGATCTCCTTCAGGTTCATGTCCTGCTCGTAATACATGCTCATCACGTACTGCTCGCGCTCGGGCAGCTGCTTGATCGCGGCGACCAGCGCCTCGCGCATGCGGCGGTCCTGCAGCAGCGCGACCGGACTCGCGTCCTCGTCGGCGACGTGGCGGTCGAGGAAGTCGGCATCGCCGTCGTCGCCCGACATGTCCTCCAGGTAGACGAGCTGGGTGCCACGCACCTTGCCGAGCAGCTCCTGGTAATCGGCCAGGCTCAGGCCCATCTCCTTGGCGATCTCGCTTTCCTGCGGCGCGCGGCCGAGCTTCTGCTGCAGCTTGTGCAGCGCCACCTCGATCTCGCGCTGCTGCTTGCGGTTGCCGCGGCTCATCCAGTCGGCGCCGCGCAGCTCGTCGAGCATGGCGCCGCGGATGCGCTGGGTCGCGAAGGTCTCGAACTGCACGCCCTGGCCGGCGTCGAAGCGCGTCATCGCGTCGGCCAGCCCGATCATGCCGACCTGGATCAGGTCGTCGATCTCCACGTTGGCCGGCAGCTTGGCGATCATCTGGTGCGCGAGCCGTCGCACCAGCGGGCTGTACTGCTTGAGCATCGCGTTGGTTTCGAGTCGACCGGTGGCGGTGTACATGAGAGCGGCTCCGTGGCGGGCGGGTCGTTCGGTCGGGGGCTCAGCGCGGCGCGTGCGGCGGCTGGGCGGGCAAGGCGCTGCGCAGCGGCTCGGCGGCCAGCGCGGCAAAGCCGCTGTCGCCGGCGCGCTGCGGCAGCGCGACGGCGAGCTGCGCGCGCGCCAGGCGCTGCAGCGCCAGCGAGGGGCGGTCGGTCGGCGCCTCGGCCGGGTCGACCGCGACCCAGTCGTGCAGCACCGCGCCGAGGAAGTCGTCGGCGCAGCGCGCCACGCGCTCGGCCACCAGCGCCGCGCGGCGCGAGCCGGGCAGCGCGCTGATCAGCAGGTCGTGCGCCATCAGGCCGGCGCGCGTGGCCAGCAGCTTGATCGCGCCGTAGGCGTGGGTGACGCTGTCGGCGTGCTCGTCGCACAGCACCAGCGGGCGCAGCGCGGTGGCCTGCTGCTCCTGCACGCGGCGCGCGAACAGGCGCGCGAGGTCGGAGGCCGGCGCGTGCACCAGCATGACGTCGGTGTCGGGCGCGGCATCGGCGACGGCGTCGAGGAAGGCGGCGGTCGAGCCGCTCGCGTCCACATGGCGCAGCGGCAGGCCGCGTGCGGCGAAGTAGCTGATCTGCTCGCTGAGCGGCTCGATGCCCTCGGCGAAGTCGAAGCGCGCCAGCTCGCGCGGTGCGCGGGCGCGCTCGCCGGCGTCGACCACGAGCGTGCGCAGCCCCTGCTCGGCATACACCGTGCACAGGCGCTCGAGCAGCGCGCCGCCGAAGGCGATCGCGGGGTTCGAGACAATCGGGATGCAGCGCATCGTGTGCGCCGCGAACAGCCGGCGCAGGCCCTGGGCCTGGTCGGCCGGCGGCGGGATCTCGCGCGGCGGCAGCTCGTCGAGCTGGTTGAACCAGCTGTCGGTGGCCGGCAGGACGTGGCGGTCGGTGGAGAGGCTCATCGCGGCACTCACAGGGCGGCGGCAGTGCGCGCGCCGGGCTGCGGCGCGGCGAACACCAGGTTCATCTCGCTGGCGTCGAACAGGTAGGCCGGGCTGCCACCGGCGCGCAGGGCGCGGTGCACCAGGCCCTGGGCCGACAGGCGATGCCAGTCCTCCGGCACGCGCTGGCCGTTGGCGACGGCGACGATCTTCTGGCGATGACGGATCACCGCGTCGAGCGCCGGCGCGAGCTTGACGGCCTCGTCCAGCTTGCTGAGCACCACGCCCTTGCAGGCCGCGGCGCGGTAGGAAATCATCACGTCGTCGATGGTCTCGCCTTGCGAGGCGGCGTTGACGACCAGCAGCTTGGAGATGCTGCGGTGGCCGAGCATCTCGAGCAGTTCCTTGGTGCGCGCGTCGCGCTGCGCGACGCCGGCGGTGTCGATCAGCACCATCTTCTTGGCCGACAGCAGATCGAGCAGGTCCTCGAGCGCGGTGCGGTCGTGCGCGGTGTGCACCGGCACGCCGAGGATGCGGCCGTAGGCGCGCAGCTGCTCGTGCGCGGCGACGCGGTAGGCGTCGAGCGTGATCAGGCCGAGGTTGCCAGCGCCGTGCTTGGCGGCAAAGGCGGCGGCGAGCTTGGCCGTCGAGGTGGTCTTGCCGACGCCGGTGGAGCCGATCAGCGCGAACACGCCGCCCTGGTCCTCCAGCGCGGCGTCGTGCTCGCCGGTCAGCAGGTTGCGCTCGAGGATGCCGGCGGCCCAGGCCTGCTCGTCGACCACCTCGGCGCCGAGGCCCTCGACCAGCTTGCGGATCAGTGCCGGCGAGAAGCCGCAGTCGAGCAGCTTCTGCGTCAGGCGCGCCTGCGCCGGCTGGCGCTGCAGCTTCTCCATGAAGGCCAGCGCGCCGAAGCGCTCCTCGATCAGGCCCTTCATCGCGCGCAGCTCGTTGATCATCGTCATGTCGGGCGCGGCCGGGGCCGCGGGACGTGCCGCGACCGGCTCCTCGCAGGCGATCGTGTCGCGCAGCACCGGCGGGTTGCGCGGCGCGACCGGCTGGGCGGCACGCTGGGCGATGCGCTGCGCGACCGCGGCGCTGTCGTCGAGCGGGGCGGCGACCGTCGGCTCCGCGCGCGGCGGCACGCGCAGATCGGCCTCGGCGCGCAGCACCTCGTCGCGCTTCTTGAGCATGCGCTCGCGCACATAGTCCTGGAAGGACAGCGTGCTCATCGACAGCTGTTCGACGTCGGCCGTGATCTCCGTGCTCGACGGCGGCGGCAGCGCCCGCGCGGGCGTGGCCGGGACCGTGGCGCGTGCGGCGGCGCGCGGCGCGGCCTGCGGCGAGTGCTCGGCCTCGCGCTCCATCGCGGCGAGCGCACCGGGCGCCATCGCGAGGATCTCGATGCCCTCGGCACAGGGCTTGGTCGACAGCACGACGGCATCGGCGCCGAGCGTCTGACGCACCTTCACCATCGCGTCACGCGAGGTCTTGCCGGTGTAGCGCTGGAAGTTCATGGCGGGGCTCCGGGAAGGCAGTCGGGGGGGCTCAGGCGGCGGCGCCGATCACGGAGCCGATGCGGATCGAATGGGTGTCCGGGATCTCGCTGTGCGAGAGCACGCGCAGCCGCGGCGCGGCGCGCTTGAGCAGGCGGGCGATCGGCGCACGGATCGCGTCGGGCACCAGCAGGCAGGCGGGGTGGCCGAGGTTCTCCTGGCGCTGCGCCGATTCGGCGGCGTGGCGCGTCAGGGTGTCGGCCATGCCAGGGTCGAGCATCGGGCCGTGCGGCGAGGTCAGGGCCTGGGTCAGCAGGCGCTCGAGCTCGGGCTCGATCGCGATGATGTCGAGCTCCTTCACCGGGCCGTAGATCTGCTGCACGATCGCCGGGGCCAGCGCGACGCGGATGCGGCGCGAGAGCTCCTGCGGGTCGCTGGCCAGCGCGGCGTTGGCGCCGACATGCTCGGCCAGGGCTTCGATGACCGAGCGCATGTCGCGGATGTGCACGCCCTCTTCCAGCAGGAGCTGGAGCAGCTTTTGCAGCGCGGCGATCGGGACCATCTTGGGGACCACGTCTTCGATGAGTTTGGGTGCCAACTTCGTCACATGCTCGACCAGCTGCTGCGTCTCCACGCGGCCCAGCAGGCGGGCGGCATTCACTTGCATCAAGTGTGAAAGGTGGGTCGCCACGACGGTCGAGCAATCAACGACCGTATAGCCGGCCATTTGGGCTGCTTCGCGCTGGCGTTCCTCGATCCAGGTGGCCGGCAGGCCGAAGGCCGGGTCGGTGGTGGCGGTGCCGATCAGCTTGGTGCTGACCTGGCCGGGGTTGATCGCCAGCAGCATGCCGGGGAAGGCCTCGCCCTCGCCGATCACGGCGCCGCGCAGCGTCAGGCGGTACATGCTGGGGCGCAGCTCGAGGTTGTCGCGGATGTGCACCGCCGGCGGCAGGAAGCCGACGTCCTGGGCGAACTTGCGGCGCACGCCCTTGATACGCGTCAGCAGGTCGCCCTGGCGCTCCTTGTCCACCAGCGCGATCAGGCGGTAGCCGACCTCCAGGCCCAGGGTGTCGACCGGCTGCAGGTCGTCCCAGCTCGCCTCGGCGTCGGGCGCCGGTCCGGTGGGGGCCGTGGGCGCGGGCTGGATCTTGGCGCGCTCGGCGCGCTGGTGCATCCACCAGGCCAGCCAGCCCAGCAGGCCGGCGATCAGCAGGAACACGAGATGCGGCATGCCCGGGATCAGCCCCAGCAGGCCGATCACGCCGGCGACGATGCCGACCGACTTCGGCGTCTTGAACACCTGGCCGAGGATCTGCTCGCCGACGTCCTCCTCCTTGCCGACGCGCGACACGACCATCGCCGCGGCCACCGAGATCAAGAGCGCCGGGATCTGCGCGACCAGTGCGTCACCGATGGCCAGCAGGATGTAGCTGTCGGCCGCCTGGCCGGCGCTGAGGTTGTGCTGCACCACGCCGATGACGAAGCCACCGACGATGTTGATGAACAGGATCAGCATCCCGGCCATCGCGTCGCCGCGCACGAACTTGCTGGCGCCGTCCATCGAGCCGAAGAACTCGGCCTCGTTGGCGACCTCGAGGCGGCGGCGCTTGGCCTCCTTTTCGTCGATCAGGCCGGCATTCAGGTCGGCGTCGATCGCCATCTGCTTGCCCGGCATCGCATCGAGCGTGAAGCGCGCGCCAACTTCGGCGATGCGCTCGGCGCCCTTGGTCACGACGATGAAGTTGATGACCACCAGGATCGCGAAGACGATGATGCCGACCGCGAAGTTGCCGCCGATCAGGAAGTGGCCGAAGCTCTCGATCACCTGGCCGGCCGCGCCGGGGCCGGTGTGACCCTCCATCAGCACGACGCGCGAGGAGGCCACGTTCAGCGACAGCCGCAGCAGCGTCGTCAGCAGGATCACCGCCGGGAAGGCCGAGAAATCCAGCGGCTTGATCATGTAGGCCGACACCATCATGACCATCAGCGCGAGCGCGATGTTGAAGGTGAACAGCAGGTCCAGCAGCAGCGGCGGCAGCGGCAGCACCATCATCGCCAGCACCATCAGCACCAGCAGCGGCACCGCGAGGCTGCGGATCATCCGGGCGTTGGGGCCGAGCCAGGCCTGCAGGGGGGCGATGAAGGGGGGCATGCGCTTGCGGTCGCTTCGACGGACAGCGGCACCGGGATGGGCCGTCGTGCAAGGATTCTTGCCAGCCGCCGCGCGAACTTGAGCGGAATAAAGGGGGCGAAGCCGGCGCTAATCGGCGCCGCGCCCGGCGGCTCAGGCCGGCCGGTGGTGCGGGTCGAGCTCCGGCGGCACCGGCAGCTCGGGCAGCTCGCCGGGCATCGGCGCGCTGCCGGCCAGCGCGGCGCGCAGCTGGTAGACATAGGCCAGCACCTGGGCGACGGCGCCGTACAGCGCCACCGGGATCTCGCGGTCCAGCTCGGCATGCGCGTAGAGCGCACGCGCCAGCACCGGCGCCTGCAGCACCGGCACCTTCGCCTCCTTGGCGGTGTCGCGGATGCGCATCGCGATCAGGTCGGCGCCCTTGGCGACGACGCGCGGCGCGCCGGTCGAGCCCTCGTCGTACTTCAGCGCGACCGCGTAGTGGGTCGGGTTCATCACCACCAGGTCGGCCTTGGGCACCTCGGCCAGCATGCGGCGGTTGGCCATCTCGCGCATGCGCACCTTCATCTTGGCCTTGACCTCCTGGTTGCCCTCGACCTCCTTGTGTTCCTGCTTGAACTCCTGCCAGCTCATCTTCAGCCGCTTGGCATGCTGGAACTTCTGCAGCGGCACATCGACCGCGGCGAAGACCGCCAGCGTCAGCACCAGGAAGGCCAGTCCGCGCAGCACGTCGCCGCCGGCCTGCGACAGCGCCGCCGGCAGCGGCAGCGAGAGCGCCGCGGCGAAGGCGTCGAACTGCAGGACCAGGTAGCAGCCACCGACCACGCCCAGCACCAGCGCGAGCAGGCAGGCGCGCAGCGTGTCGACCAGCCGGTCGGCTGACAGCATCTTGGGCAGCCCGGTCAGCGGGTTGAGCTTCTCGAACTTGGGCTCGAGCGCCTTGAGACTGAAGTTCCAGCCCCCGAGCGCGAAGCCGGCCGCCAGCGCGACGGCCATCATCACCGCGCCGAGCGGCAGCAGCAGCCCGAGGAACTGCGCGCCGAGCTCGGCGAGACGCTCGCCCATGCTCGCCGGCGTGGCCAGCATGCGGGCGTCGAAGCGCAAGCCCTGCGCCAGCAGCGTGCGCAGCGAGCCCGCGACCCCCGGGGCGGCCAGCGCGAGCAGCAACAGGCCGGCCGCGACGGCGCCGAAATGCCCCAGGTCGCGCGAGCGCGCGACATTGCCCTCCTCGCGCGCCTTGCGGAGCTTGCGCTCCGACGCGGGAAGGTTGCGGTCCTGGGCACCCTGGTCGGCCATCTCGTGCGGAATCGTCCTTGGAGGGGGATTCTTCCAAGCCGGGCGCCCTGGCTCGGCGAGAGAAGCAGGAGCACCGGGGCGCTTTTCCGGCCGAACGAGCGCTCGGGCCCCCAGCAAAAAGGCCGCAGACGCTGTGCGCCTGCGGCCCGAGTCCGGTGCTCAGGGCGGATGCCGCCAGGCATCCGCCAGCGGGATCAACTCACTGTCCGTACAGCACGACGCTGTAGGTGCGGTACAGATCCGCGTCGCTGTTCGGCGCCAGCGTGCTCTCCGACGGGAACGGCAGACCGCCCTGGAACTTGAACCACACCCGGTTGTTGACGCGGTCCTGCCACACGCGATTGCCGCTGGAGGCGATCACCTCGTTGAGGCTGGTCGCCGGCTGCATGCGGCGCACGTACTGCTGTCGGCCGTCGGTGCTGCTCCAGGTCGGGATCTGCTCACGGCTGTGCTCGAAACCCGCCACGGTGTAGCCGGCCGCGTTCAGCGCGCCGCTGAGCGGCACCGACATCACGAAGCTGTCGCCGGCGCGGTAGGCGTTGGTCACGTCCATGCGCACCCAGCGCGGGATCGGCCGGCCGGGGAAGTTCACCGAGTAGCGCGCCCCGGTGCGGGCCGCAAAGTGCCGCATGTTGTTGAAGCCCACCGAGGTGACGCCGTCGCCCACCGTCCACTGGCCGATCGCCGAGCCATCGGCGGCCTGCCGGACGATGTCCATCGGCGCGCGGAAGTTGTAGCCCGAGTCGTCGAAGTCGGTCTGGAAGCGCTGCACACCGTAGAACTGGCCGTTGCAGCTCACGCCGTTCTGCCCCGCGGGCGCCACCGCCACGCAGCTCGCGCCAGCGGTCAGGAAGGGCACGTCGTAGACCCAGTAGTTGCCCTGGGGGCCCCAGTAGCCAAACGGATCCCACAGCGCGCCCGACAGCGTCCAGTTGCGGTTGTTCAGCGGCTGGCCATCCATGTTGGGCGGCAGCACGCGGAAGCCCGAGTGGCTGTTGATCTCGCGGTTGCCGGGGTTGCGCGCCGGTCCCTTCTCGATGCCGCGCAGGTAGTAGTCGTCGGTCTTCATCATCCCGCTCATCTGGCCGGCGACGAAGGGGAAGTTGACGACCGTGTTGTTGCGCATCGCGAAGGTCGAGTGGTAGGTCGCGAAGGCGGTGGGCTGCTGCACGCCGGTCGGATAGGGCGTCAGGTTGTTCAGGCTGCGGCCGACGAACAGGCCGCGCTCGATGTTGCCCGCATCCCCCTGGCCGGCCATTTGTGCGCCGACGTTGTCGGCGGCCACCCATTCCTCGTAGTCCGGCGCGTGCACGCGGTTGCGGTAAGCGCCGTCACGGTTCTTGAACGAGGTGATGGCGCGGAACTTGATGCGCACGTGGTTCGTGTAGTTCCACTCGCTGCCGTCGACGGTGGCGACATAGCGGTTGGTCGTCACGTTGCCGGCGGCATTCATCGGCACCCAGTCGAGCAGCACGCCCGGGCCACGCGCCGA
This sequence comes from uncultured Methylibium sp., assembly GCA_964408005.1. Taxonomy (GTDB): domain Bacteria; phylum Pseudomonadota; class Gammaproteobacteria; order Burkholderiales; family Burkholderiaceae_C; genus Methylibium. The sequence continues at coordinate 1,340 of CAYOXW010000022.1, read as the reverse complement.
ATGCGCGGTGTTGAGCTCGAACGGGCCGTGCCGCAGCCGGTCGGGCAGCATCGGGACCGCCGCGGACAGGCCCAGCGGACGGCGCGGGAAGGCCAGCCAGAAGCCGTTGCCCGCCGCGTCCGCCGCGTGGTTGTTCCGCACGGTGTTGTCCGGGTTGGTCAGCCAGAAGCCCGACGGGCCGGCCTGGAAGATCTCGCCCTCGTGCACCTGCAGCCGCACGCCGCTGGCCGGAGCCCGCGTCATCAGCGCGAGATTGCCCTCGAACACGTTGCGACGCTCGACCGCATCCTCCAGGAAGAAGGCATGGCCCTTGATGTCCTGGCAGATGTTGTTGCGCACCTCGACGCCGTTGGTGGCGTGCAGCACCACACAGCGGTTCGCCGAATTCCAGATCGCGCTGTTGCGGATCGCGTTGCCGGTCGCGTCGCCGAGCAGCGCCCCAGCGCCGGAGTAGCTCAGCATGTGCCAGTGGATCGGGTAGCGACCCGTCACGCCAGCCTGGCCCATGCGGCGCATCTCGACGCCATCGACCACGACGCGCGAGCGCAGGTCGGTGACCATGATGTGCGCGCCGAAGCCAGCGGTCTGCCAGGCGGCGTCATCGGGCGCCTGGATCACGATGTTGCGCGTCAGGTTGCCGATCGCCGCGCGCTCGTCGAGCACCGTCGGTGCCGGCGTCGCCGGCGGCGTGTAGCCCGCCTCGGGCGCCAGGCTCATGCCCTGCGAGGTCACGTACTGCAGGCGGCCCCAGCGGAACGCACCCAGCCCGCTGCTCAGCGTCAGCTGGCTGCCGCTCGCGCCGGCGACGGTGCGGCGCTCGGTGGCGGCCACGCCGTAATAGTCGGTCGGCGCGATGGCGACCGTGTCGCTGGCACGCCAGTTGGTGGACTGGGCGAGCGTCAGCGCGGTCGCCCCGGCGGGGGCGTTGTCATTAAGCTTGGTCCACACCGGCTGAGGCACCGTGCCATAGACCTCGACACGCCCGCCACGCACCATGATGCCGCGCGACACGCCGTCGTTGACCGACACGGGCAAGCCGTTCAGCGTGATCGTCGCGCGGTGCGCATACGGCTCGGCCGCCGTGCCGATCAGCAGCGCGCCGGTGACGTCGATGAAGCCGGCGCTCAATGCCAGGTCGCGGCGCGCGAAGCTGAGCGTGCCCTCGATGCGCAGGCCGGCGAGCGTCGGCGGCGCGGTGTCGAGCACCACGGAACGGCCAGCCGGGATCACGACGACCGCACCGGCCGTGGGCAGCACGCCGCCCCAGGTGGCCGGATCGGACCACAGCGAGCCCCCAGGGGCCGGGGCCGGGGCCGGGGCCGGGGCCGGGGCCGGGGCCG
>CAYOXW010000021.1:0-25046 GCA_964408005.1 uncultured Methylibium sp. | reverse complement strand
GTTCGAGGTCGAGCTGCTCGGCCTCGCCTGATCGGACGCGGCCGGGGCCTCGGCCCCGGCACGGCCGGCTCATCGCCGCGGTCCACGACCACCGCCCCGTGCAAACCGGCATCCTGCAGGCCGCGCTCGCGTTCGCGTGCTGGGGCGCCTTCCCGCTGTACTTCAAGACGCTGCAGGCGGTGCCGCCGCTGGAGATGATGGCGCACCGCATCGTCTGGTCCTGCGGCTTCGTCGCGCTGCTGCTCGCGGCGCAGAGGCGCTGGTCTTGGATCGGCCCGGCCTTCGCCGACCGGCGCCTGCTCGCGGGCTGCGCGGCCAGCGCGGCGCTGATCGCGCTGAACTGGTTCCTCTACATCTGGGCGGTCGTCAACGGCCGCATCGTCGAGGCCAGCCTCGGCTACTTCATCAACCCGCTGGTCAACGTGCTGCTCGGCGCGCTGGTGCTCAAGGAGCGGCTGCGCGCCGGGCAGCAGCTGGCGGTCGGCGTCGCGACGCTCGGAGTGGCCTGGCTGACCTGGCAGGCCGGCGCGCTGCCCTGGATCGCGCTGGCGCTCGCCGCCAGCTTCGGCCTCTACGGCCTGCTGCGCAAGACCGCTCCGCTCGGCGCCCTCGAAGGCCTGGCGATGGAGACCCTGCTGCTCGGCCCGCTGGCCGCGCTGGCGCTGCTGTGGCTCGCGCTGCAGGGGCAGTCGGCCTTCGTGCAGGGCTCGCCCGGGCTGCAGGCGCTGGTGGTGGCGGCCGGCCCGATCACCGCGATCCCGCTGCTGCTGTTCGCCGCCGGCGCGCGGCGCATCCCGCTGTCGCTGCTCGGCATCCTGCAGTACATCGGACCGACGCTGCAGCTGATGGTCGGCGTCTGGCTCTTCCACGAGCCCTTCGAGCCAGCGCGCCGCATCGGCTTCATCGCGATCTGGGCGGCGCTGGCGCTCTACAGCGCGGAAGGCTGGTGGCGCCAGCGACGCGCCGCCGCCTGATCGGCCCGCCCAGCCTGCCGGCAGGCTGACGCATCGGCATGCCCATGCGTAATGCCGGGGTACTGCTGACCGAGAATGCGGGCTGGCGCGCGCCCCTGCGGGCCGTACCGTTCCCCACCGATGCCTCGCCTGCCCTCCTTGCGCACCACCCTGCTCAACACCCGTGACCTGCTGCTCACCGCCGGCCCGTTCGCGCTGCTGGTGCTCGCGCTGCTGGTGGGGGCCTATTGGGTGCTCGACCCGACGCCGCCGAAGAAGCTGGTGCTGGCCACCGGCCCCGAGCAGGGCGCCTACGCCGAGTTCGGCAGCCGCTACAAGGCCCAGCTCGCGAAGTTCGGCGTCGAGGTCGAGCTGCGCGGCACCCAGGGCTCGGCCGAGAACCTGGCGCTGCTGCAGGACGAGGCCTCCGGCGTCGGCTTCGCCTTCGTGCAGGGCGGCGCCGACCGCCTGCGCCAGCCCGACGAGCCGCCGCCGCCCGGCCTGCTCTCGCTCGGCAGCCTGTTCCACGAGCCGATCTGGCTGTTCTACCGGACCGAGGTGGCGCAGCAGCGGCTGGGCGGCGCGCGGCTGGACAAGCTCTCGCAGCTCAAGGGCTGGAGCGTCAACATCGGCGCGCCCGGCAGCGGCATCACCAACGTGATGCTGCGGCTACTGGCGGCCAACGGGCTGGAGACCGGCGACATCGACGCCCGGCGCCTCGGCCAGACCGCGGCGACGGTCGAGCTGCTCGAGGGCCGCATCGACGCGCTCGCCTTCGCCTCGGCGCCCGAGGCGCCGCTGGTGCAGATGCTGCTGCTGACACCGGGCATCGGGCTGCTCGACTTCGCCCAGGCCGAGGCCTATGCGCGGCGCCTGCCGATGCTCGCGCCGGTGACGCTGCCGCGCGGCATCGTCAAGCTCGAGGCCGACCTGCCCGGCGCCGACGTGCACCTGGTCGCGCCCACCGCGATGCTGGTCGCGCGCGACGACACCCATCCGGCGCTGCAGCAGCTGCTGGTGCAGGCGGCGCGCGCGATCCACGGCGACGCCGGCTGGTTCCACAGGCGCGGCGATTTCCCGAACGCGCGCAACTCGGAGCTGCCGCTGGCCCGCGAGGCCGAGCGCTTCCTGCAAAGCGGCCCGCCCTTCCTGCAGCGCTACCTGCCGTTCTGGCTCGCCAACCTGGTCGACCGCATGTGGGTGGTGCTGGCCTCGATCATCGTGGTGCTGATCCCGCTGTCGCGGGTGCTGCCGCCGCTGTACGAGCTGCGCGTGCGTTCGCGCGTGTTCCGCTGGTACGGCAAGCTGCGCCAGATCGAGGACGGCGTCGCCGATGCCGACGAGCCGCACGAGGCGCAGGCGCTGATGGACGAGCTCGACGGCCTGGACGCGCGCGTGCGCCGCCTCAACGTGCCGCTGTCGCACGCCGACGAGCTGTACGCGCTGCGCAGCCACATCGAGCTGGTGCGCGGCAAGCTGCGCGCCCTGGGCGCCCAGAGCACGCCCGCCGCCGACGCGCCGCTCCCGCCCGAGCCGGCCAGCGTTCCCGCCCCTTCCGCCACGAGCCCCACCCCATGAGCGCCATGCCGTCCTCCTCCCCTGCCCGCCCGCGGGTCGTCATCATCGGCTGTGGCTTCGGCGGCATCGAGGCCGTGCGCGTCCTGGCGAAGGCCGACGTCGAGATCACGCTGATCGACCGCACCAACCACCACCTGTTCCAGCCGCTGCTCTACCAGGTCGCGACCGCGGGGCTGTCGGCGCCGGCGATCTCGGGGCCGATCCGCCACATCCTGCGCAAGGAGATGCAGCGCGGCCACCTGACCATCCTGCTCGGCGAGGTCACGCGCATCGACAGCGCCCAGCGCAGCATCGAGCTCGACGGCGGCAAGGACCAGATCCCCTATGACCACCTGATCGTCGCCGCCGGCGCCACCCACAGCTACTTCGGCCACGACGACTGGGCCCAGCACGCCCCGGGCCTGAAGACCCTGGCCGACGCCTTCACGATCCGCCGCCGCGTGCTGCTGGCCTTCGAGCGCGCCGAGCGCAAGCACGACGCCCGGGCGAGCATGACCTGCCTGACCTTCGCGGTCGTCGGAGCCGGGCCGACCGGCGTCGAGATGGCCGGCATGATGGCCGAGATCGCCCACCACACCCTGCCCGACGAGTACCGCCACATCGACTCGCGCAAGGCCCGCGTGCTGCTGATCGAGGGCGGCCCGCGCGTGCTGTCGGCCTTCAGCGAGGAACTGTCGGCCAAGGCCCGCAGCCAGCTCGACATGCTCGGCGTCGAGGTGCACCTCAACGCCAAGGTCAGCAACATCGACGCCGAGGGCCTGGACTACGACGGCCCGGACGGCCCGGTGCGCATCGACACCAAGACCATCGTCTGGGCCGCCGGCGTCGCCGCCTCGCCGCTCGGCCGCTCGCTGGCCGCCAGCAGCGGCTGCGAGACCGATCGCGCCGGCCGTGTCGTCGTCCAGCCCGACCTCAGCGTACCCGGCCATCCGGAGATCTCGGTGGTCGGCGACCTGGCCGCGGCGCTGAGCCACCCGCGCAAGGGCGCGCCCAGCCCGGTGCCCGGCGTCAGCCCCGGCGCCAAGCAGATGGGCCGCCACGCCGCGAAGAACCTGCTGCGGCGCCTGCGCGGCGAGCCGACCGAGCCCTTCCGCTACATCGACTACGGCGCGCTGGCCACCATCGGGCGGCATTCGGCGATCGCCGCGGTCGACGTGCCGGTGCTCGGCAAGATCCAGTTCAGCGGCAGCCTCGCCTGGCTGTTCTGGCTGTTCGTGCACATCTACTTCCTGATCGGCTTCCGCAACCGCCTGGTGGTGCTGAGCGACTGGGCCTGGGCCTATTTCAGCTTCGAGCGCCAGGCCCGCGTGGTGGCCGACCCGGAGACGCCGACCCCGACCAAGGCCGCCCGCTGAACCCTGGCGAGCCGGCTTCCTAGAATCGTCGGGACAGGACGCGGCCGGCCGCGTCGCAGCGAAAGAGCCCGATGGACACCCGCACCCACCCCGCCCGCGCGCGGCTCGCCACGCTGCGCGCGAGCATGGCCACGCGCGGCCTCGACGCCGTGCTGCTGCCCTCGAGCGACCCGCACCTCTCCGAGTACCTGCCGGCGCACTGGCAGGGCCGCGAGTGGTTCTCCGGCTTCACCGGCTCGACGGGCACGCTGCTCGTGCTGGCCGAGCGTGCCGCGCTGTTCACCGACAGCCGCTACTGGGTGCAGGCCGAGACCGAGCTGGCCGGCAGCGGCATCGAGCTCGTGAGGCTCGGGGCGCCCGGTGTGCCCGGCCAGCTCGAGTGGATCGCGCAGGCCCTGCAGCGCGGCCAGGTGCTGGCGGTCGATGGTGCCGTGCTCGGCCTGGCGGCGGCGCAAACGCTGCGCAGCACGCTCGAGGCCGGCGGCATCCGCCTGCTCGCCGAGGCCGACCCGCTGGCCGACGCCTGGCCCGGGCGCGCCGCGCTGCCGAACGCGCCGCTCTACGAACACCGCGCGCCGCAGGCGCCCACGCCGCGCGCGAGCAAGCTCGCGCAACTGCGCGAGGCGATGACCCAGCGCGGCGCCAGCCACCACCTGGTCTCGACGCTCGACGACCTCGCCTGGCTGTTCAACCTGCGCGGCTCGGACGTCGACTACAACCCGGTCTTCCTCGCCCATGCGCTGATCGACCGGCAGGGCGCGGCGCTGTTCGTCGGCGCCGGCAAGGTCGACGCGGCGCTGGCCGCGGCGCTCGCGGCCGACGGCATCGAACTGCGGCCCTACGAGGCGGCGCGTGCGGCGCTGGCCGCGCTGCCGGCGGGCAGCACGCTGCTGCTCGACCCGAAGCGCGTGACGCTGGCCTTCCGCGCGGCGCTACCCGAGGGCGTCGCGGTGGTCGAGGCGACCAACCCCTCGACGCTGGCCAAGAGCCGCAAGAGCGCCGCCGAGGCCGACTTCATCCGCGCGGCGATGGTCATCGACGGCGCGGCGATGTGCGCCTTCTACGCCTGGCTCGAGCAGGCGCTCGGCCGCGAGCCGATCACCGAGCTGACGATCGCCGAGCGCCTGAGCGCCGAGCGCGCCCGGCAGCCCGGCTACGTCAGCCTGAGCTTCCCGGTGATCGCCGGTTTCAACGCCAACGGCGCGATGCCGCACTACCGCGCCACGCCCGACGCGCACGCGACGATCAGCGGCGCGGACGGCATCGGCGCCGACGGCCTGCTGCTGATCGACTCCGGCGCCCAGTACCTCGGCGGCACCACCGACGTGACGCGCGTCTGGCCCATCGGCGTGCCCAGCGCGGCGATGCGGCGTGACTACACCCTGGTGCTCAAGGGCCTGCTCGCGCTCAGCCAGGCGCGCTTCCCGGCCGGCACGCCCGGCCCGATGCTCGACGCGCTGGCGCGCGCGCCGCTGTGGGCCGAGAGCCTGGACTACGGCCACGGCACCGGCCACGGCGTCGGCTACTTCCTCAACGTCCACGAGGGACCGCAGACGATCAGCAAGGCGCTCGTCGCGCCCGAGATGGCGCTGCAGCCGGGCATGGTCACCAGCATCGAGCCGGGGCTGTACCGGGCCGGGCGCTGGGGCGTGCGCCTCGAGAACCTGGTGCTCGCGGTCCCGGCGCCGGCCGACGAGTTCGGCGACTTCCTCGCGTTCGAGACGCTGACGCTGTGTCCGATCGACACGCGCTGCATCGACCGCGCGCTGCTGCGCGGCGACGAGATCGCCGCGCTGGACCGCTACCACGCCACGGTGCGCGAACGCCTCGCGCCGCACCTGGCCGGCGCGCCGCTCGACTGGCTGATCACGCGCACCCAGTCCCTCTGAGGGCGAGGGCCGGCGGTCTTATTTCGCGCTTTCCCCGCCCCGCGGCGGGGTGCGCCGGGTTACAACCATGCTCACAGTGGAACGCGCGCGTCCCATGCATCCAACCGACCGCTTTGCGCTCAGCACCCGGGTGGCCGTCGCCGCCGGACTCCTGTTGCTGGCCTTCAGCGTCGGCTACGCGATCCTCGCCTGGCGCACCGTCAAGCAAGAGCAGATCGAGCGCCTGCAGACGGTGCTGGAGATCGCGCAGAAGGCCACGAACGCCTATTTCGTCGAGTTCGACGCCGCGCTCCAGGTGCTGGCGCGCGATGTCCAGGCCGACCCCGAGCTCCGCGACCCCGAGCGCACGGTCGCGCTGCTGCGGCGCTTCAAGGAGTTGCGCCCCGACATCACCGCGCTCAACCTGCTCGATCTCGAGGGCCGGGTCGTCGCCACCGCGACCTCGCCGGCCCGCGCGGCCCTGCCGCCGCTGACGCAGGTGCGCTCGCCCTCGTTCGCCGAGTTCCTGGCGCAGCTCGGGCCGGCGACGCGCACCGACCTGGGCCGACCGCTGCAGGGCCGCATCGACACCGGCTGGTATTTCCCGATCCGCCACGTGCTGCGCGACGGCCGGGGCCGGCCGGCCGGCATCCTGTCGGCGACCCTGCCGGTCGAGGTGCTGCAGCGGTTCTGGAGCGATGCGCCGGTGGTCTCGAGCGCCGCGATCGGCCTGGTGCGCGACGACGGCTACCTGATCAGCCTCTACCCGCGCCCGGCGGACAGCGATCTGGCCACGATCTACGGCCAGCCCCGGGTCAGCGCCGCGCTGCTCGACGGCATCGCGGGGCGCGCCCGCTACACCGAGGGCCGCTCCGGGGTGCTCAAGGAGCTCGGCGCCTTTGTCTTCACGCGGCTGCCCAACTACCCGGCGACGATGTTCGTCGTGACCCCGCTAGCGAACTACTGGATGCAGTGGTGGACCACGGTGCGCGTGCCCTACGCGCTGCTGGCGCTGCTGGCGGTCGCCGGCGCGCTGGGTCTGCGTGCGCTGCGCGCGCGCGAGCGCGCTCTCGAGGCCGAGCAGCAGCGCACCGAGGACGCGTTGGCCGAGAAGCGCCTCGCCGAGCAGGCCAACCAGACCAAGTCCGAGTTCATGGCGCGCATGAGCCACGAGCTGCGCACGCCGCTGCACGCGATCCTCGGCTTCGCCCAGCTGCTGCAGCGCAATGCGGCGGGCACGCTGCGCCCCGATCAGCAGCGCGACCTGACCCATGTGCTGCACGCCGGCCACCACCTGCTGTCGCTGATCGACGACCTGCTCGACCTCTCGCGCGTCGAAGCCGGCACGCTGCGCATCGAGCCGGCCGACGTCGACGCGAGCGACGTGGTGCGCGACGCGATGCGCCAGGTCGCGGTGCAGGCCGAGGCGCGTGGCATCGCCCTCGATCTCGACGCCGGCCCGGCCGGCCTGCCGGCGGTGCGTGCCGACCCGACGCGGCTGCGCCAGGTGGTGTTGAACCTGTTGTCGAACGCGGTCAAGTACAACCGCCCGGGCGGCCGCGTCGCGGTGCGTCTGCAGGCACTCGACGGCCGCCTGCACCTGACGGTGGGCGACACCGGCCCGGGCCTGACGCCGCCGCAGATCGGCCGCCTGTTCCAGCCCTTCGACCGGCTCGGCCGCGAGGGCAGCGCGACGCCGGGCACCGGCATCGGCCTGGTGATCACGCGCAGCCTGGTCGAGCTGATGGAGGGCTCGCTCACGGTCACGAGCGAGCCTGGCGTCGGCAGCGAGTTCCGCGTCGAGCTGCCGCTGTCCGCGCAACCGGCATCGGCCGCCGATGCGGGCCGCGCGAGCCGCCCGGTCGAGCACGCCCCGGCCGAGGGCGCGGTGATCTATGTCGACGACGACGAGATCAACCGCTTGCTCGTGCAGGCCTACCTGAGCGTGCGCCCCGGCGTGAGCCTGCGCCTGGCCGCCTCGGCACCCGAGGGCCTGGCGCTCGCCCATGCGAGCCGCCCCGATCTGCTGCTGATCGACCTGATGATGCCCGGCATGAACGGCCTGCAGATGCTCGCCGCGGTACGCCGCGAGCCGGCGCTGCACGGCGTGCCCTGCATCGCGCTGTCGGCCAACGCGATGCCCGAGGAGATCGACGCGGCGATGCGCGCCGGCTTCGACGGCTACCTCGTCAAGCCGGTGTCGGCGGACATGCTGCTCGCCGAGCTCGACCGGCGCCTCGCGGCGCAGCCGAGCCCGGCCTGAGACGGCTCACTCGTCGTCGCCGCCCAGCACGCCACCGAGCAGGCCGCCGGCGCCGAAGCCGCCGAGCATCGAGCCCTCCTCGCGCGAGCCGCCGCGCTGCGGCGCCGCGGCGAACACGCGGCTCGCCAGGCGCGAGAAGGGCAGGCTCTGCAGCCACACCGTGCCGGGGCCGCTCAGCTTCGCGAAGAACATCCCTTCGCCACCGAACAGCGCGGTCTTGATCTTGCCGACGTACTGGATCTCGAAGTCCACGCTCGGGGTGTAGGCGACCACGCAGCCGGTGTCCACCAGCAGCGTCTGGCCGGGCTGCAGCTCGCGCTTGAGGATGCTGCCACCGGCATGCACGAAGGCCAGGCCGTCGCCTTCGAGCTTCTGCATGATGAAGCCCTCGCCGCCGAAGAAGCCGACGCCGAGCTTCTGCTGGAAGGCGATGCCCAGGCTGACGCCGCGCGCCGCGCACAGGAAGGCGTCCTTCTGGCACAGCAGCGTGCCGCCGAGCGCCTTCAGGTCCATCGGCAGGATCTTGCCCGGATAGGGCGCGGCAAAGGCGACGCGCTGCTTGGTCGCAGCCTGGTTGCTGTACACCGTCGTGAACAGGGACTCGCCGGTGATCAGCCGCTTGCCCGCGCCGAGCAGCTTGCCGAAGAAGCCGCCCTGCTGGGCCGAGCCGTCGCCGAACACCGTGTCCATCGTGATGCCGGCGTCCATGAACATCATGCCGCCGGCCTCGCCGATCGCCGCCTCGCCGGGATCGAGTTCGACCTCGACGAACTGCATCTCCGCGCCCTTGATCTCGTAGTCCACCACATCCATCGCCATCGACTGCTCCTGTGCGGCCACGCGACGGCGCGGCCCCGAAAGGCCGCGATGGTAGCGAAAGCGGCCGTCCCCGGGGCTGCCTCAGCGCAGCGCGAAGCCCTGGTCCGCGAGCACGGCCTGACCGTCGGCGCCGAGCAGGCTCTCGACGAAGCGACGGGCGGCCGGCGGCGCGCCCGGCAGCAGCGCGACGCCGTAGTCGGCCGCGACGTTCACGTCCTCGGGCAGGTCGATCCGGCGCAGCGAGGGCAGCTCCCTGCGCGCCTGCAGCGCGTTCGTGCAGTAGGTGATGAACACGTCGGCCTGCCCGGCCTCCAGCAGCGCGCCGTAGACGCTGCGCCCGGCGGGCGGCGGCGGCGAGTTCGGCCCGCCGGTGAGCTGCAGCGCCTTGGCCTGCAGTGCCGCCTCGGCGCCGGCATAGGCGCCGCCGCGCGCGCCGACCCGGCCGAACATCTGCCAAGCGTAGTCGCCCGAGGGGTCGGCCCCGGGCGTCGAGATCGCGACGCGCACCGCCGGGTCGAGCAGGCGCTCGACCACCGTGGCCGGCGTCGCCTCGACACCCTCGCGCGCCAGCACGCACAGGCGGTTGCGCGTGAAGCGCTGCACCGCGCCGGCCTTGCCGGCGGTGGCCAGCGCCTGCGGATGCGCCATGTTGGCCGACGCGAACACATGCGCGGCCTCGCCGCCGGCCAGCCGCTCCTTCAGCAGCCCGGAGGCGCCGAACACGAAGCGGACCTGGGTCCCCGGCTGCGCCGCCTCGAAGCGCCGGCCGAGCTCGGTCAGCGCGCCGCGCAGGCTGCCGGCGGCGTAGACCACCACCTCGGCGGGCTCGGCCTGCAGCGCCGTCGCCGCCAGCGCGGTCACGGCGCCCACCGCGAGCCGCTTCACTTGGCGACGGTGGCGTTCGGGAAGAACAGCTGCTCGCCGCCGATCTTGTAGGCCGCGATCGCCTGCTGCCCGGCCGGCGAGACGATCCACTCGGCGAAGGTCCAGGCCAGCGCGGTCTTGGTGTGCGGGTGCTTGGTCGGGCTGGTGACGATGACGCCGTACTGGTTGAACAGGCGCTTGTCGCCCTGCACCAGGATGTCGAGGTCGGCGCGGTTCTTGAAGCTCAGCCAGGTGCCGCGGTCGGCCAGCACGTAGGCGCCGGTCGAGGCGGCCATGTTCAGCGCCGGGCCCATGCCGCAGCCGCACTCCTGATAGGCCGCGAAGGTGTCCTTCGGCGCGCCGGCGACGCCGGCGGCCTTCCAGTAACGCAGCTCGGCGGCGTGGGTGCCGCTCTTGTCGCCGCGCGACACGAAGGCGGTCTTGCCCTTGGCCAGCTTGCCGAGCGCCGCGACGATGTCGCCGCCCCTGACGCCGGCCGGATCGGCCTTCGGGCCGACCAGCACGAAGTCGTTGTACATCACCGGCATGCGGCGGATGCCCCAGCCCTCGGCGACGTACTTCTCCTCGGCCACCTGGTCGTGCACGAACAGCACGTCGGCGTCGCCGCGGCGGCCCATGTCCAGCGCCTGGCCGGTGCCGAGCGCGACCACCTTGACCTCGATGCCGCTGGCCTGCTTGAAGAGCGGCAGCAGGTGGCCGAACAGCCCCGACTGCTCGGTCGAGGTGGTCGAGGCCATCACGATGCTCTTGTCCTGCGCGAGCAGCGGGCTGCTGAGCCCGCAGGCCAGCAGCGCCCCCAGCGCCACCCGGCGCGACAGCAAGGCGAGACGATTCACCACGGCAGTTCTCCTTTCAGAAACGAACGGGCTTCCGGCGGGGCGGCCCCGTCGAAGAAGTCGTTGACCAGCAGGTCCGCGCACACGCGGCCGTGCTCGAGATAGACGACGCGCTGCGCGAAGCGCTTGACCTGCCCGAGCTGGTGCGAGGCCAGCAGCAGCGTCATGCCCTGCGCGGCCAGCTCGTCGAGCAGCGCCTCGACCTCGCGCTTGGCGTGCGGATCCAGGCTCGCGGTCGGCTCGTCGAGCAGCAGCACGTCCGGATGCAGCGCGCAGGCGCGCGCGAGCGCGAGGCGCTGCTGCTGCCCGCCCGACAGCGCGCGCGCCGGCCGCAGCGCCTCGCCGGCGAGGCCGACGCGCGCCAGCGCCAGCGCACAGCGCTCGCGCGCCGCCGCGCCGCGCACGCCGGCAAACCACAGGGCGATCCGCACGTTGGCGCGCACCGACAGGCGCAGCAGGAAGGGCCGCTGGAACAGCATCGCGAACCGGGGCTCGCCGCGCACCCTGCGCTCGCCCTCGCTCGGCGGCAGCAGGCCGTGCAGCACGCGCAGCAGCGTGCTCTTGCCCGAGCCATTGGCACCGACCAGGGCGATGCGCTCGCCGCGCCGCACTTCGAGGTCCACGCCGCGCAGCGCCACATGGCTGCCGTAGCGAAAGCCCAGCCCGCGCAGCACGATCAGCGGCTCAGCCATGCGCCGCTCCCGCCGCCGGCACGGCCGCCGCCCGCCCGCCCCCATGCCGGGTCGACCACCAGCGCACGACGGCGATCAGCGCATTGAGGAACAGCACCACCGACAGCAGCACGACGCCCAGCGCGAGCGCCAGCGGCAGGTCGCCCTTGCTGGTCTCGAGCGCGATCGCGGTCGTCATCACGCGCGTGTGGCCGGCGATGTTGCCGCCGACGATCATCACCGCCCCCACCTCCGAGATCGCCCGCCCGAAGGCGGCCAGCAGCACCGTCAGCACGGTGAGCCGCTCGTCCCACAGCAGCAGCAGCGCGGCGGCGGGGCGGCCCGTGCCGAGCGAGAGCAACTGCTCGCCGTTGGCCTTCCAGGTGTCGGCGATCGCCTCGCGCGTCAGTGCCGCGACCACCGGCACGACCAGCACGGTCTGCGCGATGACCATCGCGCCGGGCGTGAACAGCAGCCCCCACTCGCCCAGCGGGCCGGAGCGCGACAGCAGCAGGTAGACCACCAGCCCGACCACGACCGAGGGCAGCGCGAGCAGCGTGTTGAGCAGCACCAGCACCGCGCGGCGACCCGGGAAGCGCAGCACCGCCAGCGCCGCGCCCGCCGCCAGCCCGACGGCGGCCGCCAGCAGGCAGGCCGTCCCGCTGACGCCCAGCGACAGGCCCACCACCTGCAGCAGCTGGGCGTCGGCGCCGGCGATCAGCGCCCAGGCGGTGGCAAGACTCTCGGCAAAGGCATTCATCGAGGGGAACGGCTGCACAGCGTCCTGCGCTGCGGCACACTGCACGGCCCGCGATGCTAGGCAGCCCCGCCCCACGCGGCGATATGAAGTGACATGCATAGCGACGACCCTTCCCCCCGCGGCGCCCAGCAGCGCGTGCAACTCGGCTACACGCTCGGCGCCGAGGCCGCGCGCGGCCCGGTGCACCACCCACTGTTCGCGCTGCTCGCGGCGCTGCACGACGGCGGCTCGGTCAGCGCCGCGGCCAAGGCGCTGGGCTATTCCTATCGCCACGTCTGGGGCGAGCTCAAGCGCTGGGAGGCCGAGCTCGGCCGCGAGCTGATCGTCTGGGCCAAGGGCCAGCGCGCCGCGCTGACGCCCTTTGGCGAGAAGCTGCTGTGGGCCGAGCGCCGCGCGCAGGCGCGGCTGGCGCCGCAGATCGAGGCGCTGCGCATGGAGCTCGAGCGGGTGTTCGCCGACGCCTTCGACGACCGCGTCGACGTGCTGCCGGTGTGCGCCAGCCACGACCAGGCGCTGCCGCTGCTGCGCGAGCTGGCGCTGGCCGAGGGCCTGCACCTGGACCTGGAATTCGCCGGCAGCCTGGACGCGCTGCGCGCGCTCGACAGCGGGCGGGCGCTGCTCGCCGGCTTCCACGTGCTCGACGGCGTCGGCCGCGGTTCGGCCAGCGCGCGCGCCTACCGCGCCTGGCTCGAGCCGGGGCGCCACAAGCTGATCGGCTTCGCGCAGCGCAGCCAGGGGCTGATGACGGCGCCGGGCAACCCCAAGGGCCTGGTCTCGCTGCAGGACCTGGCGCGCGCCGACCTGCGCGTCGTCGGTCGCGCCGAGGGCACCGGCACCCGCATCCTGCTCGAGGAGCTGGCACAGCGCGACGGCGTGGCGCTGCCGGCGCGCTACGCGCTCGTCGAGCCCTCGCACCTGGCCGCCGCGCAGGCGGTGGCCAGCGGCGCGGCCGACGCGGCCTTCGGCCTCGAGGCTGCCGCCGCGGCCGCCGGGCTGCACTTCGTGCCGCTGGCGCAGGAGCGCTACTTCCTCGTCGTGCTCAAGACCGCGCTCGAGCAGCCGGCGGTGCGGCGGCTGGTCGCGCTGCTCGGCTCGGCCGCCTGGGCGCAAGCACTGCTCGGCCTGCCCGGCTACCGGGCCACCGAGCCCGGCGCCGTGCTCGCGCTGACCAAGGTGCTGCCCTGGTGGACCTACCGCAAACCGCGCTGACCGAGGCGGGCGCGCCGCTGTCGCTGGCCGCCCTGACGCGCGGCGGCCCCCGCAGCGTGCCGGCCACGACGGCGCTGATCGCGGCCAACGTCGGCGTGTTCGCGCTGATGCTCGCCTTCGGCGCCGGCCTGTGGCATGCGCCCAGCGACGTGCAGCTCGCCTGGGGCGCCAACTTCGGGCCCGCCACCCAGGACGGCGCCTGGTGGCGGCTGTTCACCGCGATGTTCCTGCACTTCGGCCTGCTGCACCTGGCCATGAACATGTGGGCGCTGTGGGACGCCGGGCGTCTGGTCGAGCGCCTGGTCGGGCCGGCGCGCTACGCGGCCGTCTACCTGGGCAGCGGGCTGGCGGGCAACGCGCTGTCGCTGGTCGTGCAGGGCAACGACGCGGTCTCCGGCGGGGCCTCGGGCGCGATCTTCGGCGTGTACGGCGCGCTGCTCGTCGTGCTGGTGCGCGAGCGGCAGCGCTTCGATGCGCAGGAATTCCGCTGGCTGTTCGGCGCGGCGCTGGCCTTCACCGCCGCGACGCTGCTGCTGGGCCTGAACGTGCGCGGCATCGACAACGCCGCCCACGCCGGCGGGCTGCTCGCGGGCGCGCTGCTCGGTGTGGCGCTGCGTCGCCCGCTGCCGGGCGGCACCTCGGTGGCGCGGCGCGAGCGCGCGCTGGCGGGCATCGCGCTGGCCGCGGGCCTGGCCGCCCTCGTCGCTCGGCTCCCCGAGCCGCGCTACCACTACCGCGAGGAGCTCGCCGCGCGCGCGGCGATCCGCGCCTTCGTCGCCGAGGAGCGCGACCTCGGTGCGCGCTGGCGCTCGATCCTGCAGTCCGCCGACGCCCAGAGCTTCGACGCGCTGGCCGGGCGCATCGACGAGGACATCACCGCCGGCTACGAGGACAGCTTCGAGCAGCTCGCCTCGCTCAGGCTCGACCCCGGCGCGCCATCGGCGGCCGTGTTGGAGCGGCTGCGTCGCTATGCGCAGCAGCGCGGTGAGGCCTCGCATGCGCTGGCGCAAGCGCTACGGCGCGGCGACGAGGCCGCGGCGCGCCAAGCCCTCGCGGCCTTGCGGCAGGCCGCGGCCAGCGCCAGCCTGCCGGCCAGCGCCGCCCCCGCAGCGCCAGCCGCCTCGCGCTGAACGGCAGCGCCCCGGCCAGGGGGCCGGCCGCGCCCGTCAACCGAGCCTGGCCAAGCCCTCCGGCGGCAGCAGCCCCATGTCGCGGAACAGGTCACGCGTGCTGCGATCCGGCAGCCGGGTGCGCACCTGCGGGTAGATGTAGCCCTCCTCGAGCGCGATGTGGTCGAGCGACAGCGAGGTGAAGACCTCGCTCGCCTCCTGCAGCGCATCCAGATCGACCCAGTGCAGACCGTTGGCGACCGCATCGACCATGGGGCCGAGTTCGCGCCAGTTGCGCTCGAGCCAGCGGTGGTCCTGGCGCAGCCGCTGGATGGCGGCGCTGGCGGGGCCGTCGCCGCGCTCGAGCAGTTGCGGGAACAGCCACAGCTCCTCGTCCTCGTGGTGGTGACGCGACGCGTGCTCGAAGTGATCGACGACCTCGCCCGCCAGCGTGCACACCTCGGCATCGTCGTCGCCGCGGCGCAGCGCCATCACGACGGCCGCCAGCTTGGACAGCGCGAACACCGTCTGTCGGTGACAGGGATCGAGCACGTCGAAGCCATCGATGACCGTGGACGGCACAACGTCCTGGGCAAAGCACGTCGGATGCATGGGGGTCTCCTGTTCCGCTGCACGCAGGGAGGTCGCATGCCAGCTTGGCCGCCAGACTAGACGGTGTACTGCCGTCCGACCTTGACCTTGCTCAAACCGTCACCGTCGGCCCGCGGTCCGCTGCCACCCCCGCACCGGCCGGCGCTAAAGACCGCCGTCGCAATGCGGCGCGACGCCGCCGTCGTGCCGCAGTACATAGGCCGAGGCGCGGACCGACTCGTAGCCGGCAACCTTGACGTCGGCGCATTCGAGCTGCCGGAAGCCCTCGCTCAGGTACAGCGCGAGCGCGGCCTCGTTGCCGATCAGCACGACCAGCGCCAGCGGAGCGGGGCAGGCCCGCAGCGCCGCACGCACCAGCAGGCGCGCAATCCCGCGCCGCTGCTGGCGCGGATCGACGTACAGCCAGGTGATCGCGCCCTCGCTGCAGGCGATGAAGCCCTGGACGCTGCCGCACTCCTCGGCGACGAGGAGCAGCTCGCTGTCGAACAGGTCCTCGTCGCCAGCCGTTTGCGCCAGCGTGCGAAACGACTCCAGGAAACCCGTCGCCTGGAGCTCCTGCCGCCGGGCGGCATCATGGATCTCGCACAGGCGGGGCCAGTCGGCAGGGACGTAAGGGCGGGTGTGCATGCGATCGGCGCGCGAGCAGCGTTCAGTTGGGCGGCGAGACCCCGAACCATAGCGGCCCCCGCCATGCCCCTGAAATGCTAGCGCCAGCCCCGGAAGGCGCCGGGCGCAGCGCAGGCGTCCAGCGCGCCCACGCGGCCGGTCCGGCGCGGATAACTGGCGTGAAAACCCTCGGGCAGACCACCTTGTCAAGCAAGTCCATGTATGCATAGACTTAAATGGGTGAGGCCGTCTATTTTGCCCTCCACATGCGCAGGCCGACGATCGCGCAGATCGCATGGCCCGAACAGCATTCAAATCATCCCCGCCGCGAATTTGGAGGACCCATGAAGATTTATGACTGGCATATTGCACCCAATCCACGTCGCCTGCACATCTATCTCGCCGAAAAGGGTATCAAGGTGCCACTCGTGGAGGTCAGCGGCGAGAATTTCCTGCTGCAATCCTCATACATCTCCAAATACCCGCACGCCATGGTGCCGATGCTCGAGCTCGATGACGGCACCTTGATCGGTGAGGTCATGGCCATCGCACGCTACTTCGAGGAACTCCAACCCGATCCGCCGCTGATGGGCATTGATGCGAAGGACAAGGCGATCGTCGAAATGTGGGAAAGGCGTGCCAACGAAGAAGGCATGCTGGCCGCCTCGGAGTTGTTCCGCAACACGCACGAAGCCTTCGCCGCACGCGGATTGCCAGGGTCGTCCGAAGCGATTCCGCGCGTCCCGCAACTCGTCGACCGTGCCCGTGCCCGCCTGGCGCGCTTCTACAAGAAATTCGACGCGCAGCTCGCCGATAACGAATTCGTCGCCGGACCGCGCTACACCATCGCCGATATCACGACCCTGTGTGCCGTCGATTTCGGGAAGTGGACCGAAAACGACATTCCCCCCGATTGCAAGAATCTGCGCCGCTGGCATGACGCCGTGTCGGCACGCCCCAGCGCCAAGGCTTAATCGCCGGCTCCCGCCACAAAACCGGCGCTCATGGGCGCGAGTGCGCGCCCTGGAAAAGCAATGATTGATCTTTACACCGCCTCCACCCCGAACGGCTGGAAAGCCTCCATCGCACTCGAGGAACTGGCGCTGCCCTATACCGTTCACCGCATCGACCTCGGGAAGAAAGACCAGAAAACCCCGGAATACCTGCTCATCAATCCCAACGGACGCATCCCGACCATCGTCGATCGTGATGCCGGCAATTTTGCGGTGTTCGAATCGGGTGCCATCCTCATCTATCTTGCCGAGAAAACCGGCCGGCTCATGCCGACCGATGCGAAGGGGCGCTCGACGGTCATACAGTGGCTGATGTTCCAGATGGGCGGGGTGGGACCGATGCAGGGGCAGGCCAACGTCTTCTTCCGCTATTTCCCCGAGAAGATTCCCGCCGTCATTCAGCGCTACCAGAACGAAACCCGGCGCCTGTACCAGGTGCTGGATACGCGACTCGCGGACCATGAGTTCCTGGCCGGTGACTACAGCATCGCCGACATTGCGAACTGGACCTGGGTGCGGATCCACGACTGGGCCGGTGTCGACGTGGACAGCTTCCCGCACCTGCGGCGCTGGATGGCCACACTGGCGGCCCGCCCCGCATGCCAGCGCGGCGCGGCGATTCCCGAACCTTTCGCCGCCAACGAGGAAGTGGTCGACTACGCGAAGCAGATTCTGGAGAAGTGAGCGCGGGGAGTTCCCTGCCCGGCCATCGTCGCGCAGCCCCGCTGGCGCCAGTCGGTCGATGTTTTTGGTTCAGGACCCACTCAACCACCACGAGGTTCAAATGAAGCTGCCCATCACCGGTGGATGCTCCTGCGGAGCCATCCGCTATGAATGCTCGGCCAAGCCGCTGTTTTCCTGGAACTGTCACTGCCGCGACTGTCAGCGCGCCAGTGGCAGCGCCTACTGCCCGGTCATGTACGTGCCCAAGGCCGCACTCA
Source organism: uncultured Methylibium sp. (assembly GCA_964408005.1). Taxonomy (GTDB): domain Bacteria; phylum Pseudomonadota; class Gammaproteobacteria; order Burkholderiales; family Burkholderiaceae_C; genus Methylibium. Next base: position 7,568 of record CAYOXW010000021.1, on the reverse strand, counting down.
AGATCACCGGCTCGACACTGAAGTACGCGAGGCTGCACGCGGAAAGCGGGCGACTGGTCGAACGCGGCCTGTGTGCCGAATGCGGCTCGAACCTGTTCATCCTGGCGGAACTCGTCCCCGACATGCAGGGGCTGTGGGCTGGCAGCCTCGACGATCCGAATGTCTTCAAGGCCCAGATCAACGTCTGGGCCCGCAGCGCCCCGAAGTGGAGTCCGTTGGACCCGAAGCTCAAGCGTCTGGAGGTGGCCCCCGACGCGCAACAGTTCAAGGCCCTGCTGGACGAAGCGCTGACGACCTAGGGGCCGGGGCTTTGCAGCGGCAAGGCCCCTGGCACACGCCCGAGCAGTCTCGGGACGCAGGCGTCGCTGAATTGGTGGAGCCGGGGGGAATCGAACCCCCGTCCGCAAGCCATCACCGGGTAGATCTACATGCTTAGCCGCCTGATTTGGATCTCATGCCGCCGTCGCGCAGGAGCACGCTACGGACAACACCAGCCACTGAGTCTCGTTGAACGCCGAGTAGCCCGACGAGCAACCAGCCGATGTGCATGACGTCTCAGCCTTCTGCCTTGCGGCTTGGGCCCGGCCCATCGGCCTGCCGTTGAGACGCTCACCGGTGTTTAAGCGGCGAGGGCGAAACGTTCGTCGTTCGCAGTTGGTTTGTTTCAGCTGGATTTACGAGCTCACTGATGCTCGGCATGCACCACTCCAGATCCGCACCCACGTCGAAACCAGGTCGGCCCCAGAAGATGGATTGTAGGTGGTGCCCTTGTCGTGCGTTTCAAGACCTCACCCGCCTCACTTCAAGGCAAAGCCGACGCGGGTGGGTCGACCCTTGTCGCCGAGGCCCTCGGCGCCGAGCTTGGACGCGGTCAGCAGGATCCGATCCGGGGGCACCTTGGTCGTCAGGTAGGCCTTGACGCGGTCGCCGCGCTGATTGGCCAGGCCACGCAGTGCCTCCTCGCCGGCCGGGGCGGCCTCCAGCAGCAGGGCCTCCATTTGATCGGGCGGCAGGCTCTTGGCGAGGCCGACGAGATTGCGCGGCTTGGTCTTCAGGTCGGCGGCCTTGTAGGCGGCCTCGAGCCAGCGCTCGCGCTCGGCGGACTCGATCGTCACGCTGTCGGGCAGGTCGCCACTGGACTTGGCCTTGGCGACACGCATCAGCCGGTCCAGATGCTGGCGGCGCAACGCCGGCTCGTCCACGGCGGCATCGGCGCGACCGGTCGCCTCGAGCTTGAGCGCGGGGCGGTCGAGCAGCGCCTTCACCAGCGCGTCCAGCCGCTTCCTGCTCGCCTCGCTCAGCACGCTCGAACCGGGCTCGAACTCGACGTAGCCCAGCTCCTCCTCGCCGCCGCCGAAGGCGCTGGCCAGCAGCGAGAACGGCGCGGTGATGGCCTTGGTGATCAGGTTGACGATGACCTTGACGATCACCCCTCCGATCGAGAACTTGGGGTCGTCAAGACTGCCGCTGATCGGCAGGTTGATGTCGATGACGCCGTTGCGGTCCTTCAGCAGCGAGACCGCGAGCAGGATCGGCAGCTTCAGCGCGTCGGGGCTGTCGACCGGTGCCCCGAAGGTGAGCTGGTCGAGGTAGAGCTGGTTCTCGGCCTCGAGCTTGCCGTCGACGATCTGGTAGCGCACCTTGACCGACAGGGTGCCCTTCTCGATGCCGTAGCCGGCGTAGCGCGCCGAGTAGGCGGTGAGGCGCGTGATGTCGACGCCGCGCGCGCTGGCGGTGATGTCGGTCGCCAGCCGCGCGCCCAGCGGGTGCATGGTGCCGCCGATCTCCAGCGGTGCGCTGCCGTCGACCTTGCCCGAGATCTTGACGGCCGCCGGCTGCGGATCGTCCCAGGCCAGCGCGGCGATCTCGCCCTCGATGTCGGTCAGCTTGGCCGAGTAGTTGGGGCGGATGAAGTTGTCGGTGAAGTCGACCGTGCCGCGGGCCAGCCGGATTCCGGCCCAGCGCAGCTGCGGCCCCTGCCCGGCGGACACCGCCGGTGCCGGGGCGGCGGACGCCGGTGCTTCGGGCACGGCGGCGGGCGGCGCGGCGCTCGGCGTGGTCAGCGAGCGGTCCTCGCCGCCGCGCTTGGCGATGTCCCGCAGGTTGACGCGGCCGTCGGCGTTGACGATGACGCGGCCATAGAAGTCCTCTAGCGCGATCTGGCCCAGATCGGCCACCAGCGCATCGGGCCGCCAGCGCACGTCCATGCCCTCGAGCCCGAGGCGCTTGAAGCGCAGCAGCTCGGCATCGTTGAGCTTGTCGAGCGCGCGCAGCTCGGCCAGCGCGGCACGGCCCTTCCAGCGCAGCGACGCGACCGCGTGCTGCGCGTCGCCCTCGACGCTCAACTCACCGGCCACGGCGGTCTTGGCCGAGGCCAGCACCAGGTTCACGTGCGGCTCAAGGTAGGGCTGCAGGCCGCTGAGGTCGAGCGCCTGGAGATCGATGCGGCTCTTCACCGCCAGCGGCTGCGGGCGCAGCTCGCCGCGCAGCTGCAGCCGCCCCCCCTTGCCGCCGCGGCCGGCCAGGCTGGCCAGCTCGAAGCCGATCGGCCGGCTCAGGTCGCCGGAGAGCCGATGCAGCGCGAGCTCGGTGCGGGTGAGGGCCAGCAGCGCGGCCGGCGTGACGCCACGGTCGGCGAAGGCGAGGCTGCAGCCGCCGCAGCGCAGCTCGTCGATGCGCCAGCGCGGCGACGCTGCGGCATCGCGCGCGGGCGGGGCCGCGGGGGCGGCACCGCCCGCTGCGGCCGGCGGCAGCCAGGCGAGCGCACCGCTCTCGTCGCGCGTGGCCTGCACATCGAGCCCGTCGAGCCGCACCTGCGCCACCTGGGCGTCGAGCGGCTGCCCGGGCGTGCCGCGCAGCTGCACGCCGCCGACCTCGAGGCGCGCGAGCGCGAGCCGGTCGTTGCCGGCCCGCGCTCCGGCGGGCGCGGCGATCGGCTGCAGCTGCAGGCCCTCGACCTGCAGCGCGCCGTCGCGCAGCGCCCAGCCGGCCGGGCCGGCCTCGGCCTGCGCCTGCAGCGCGAGCGTCGCGTCGACCAGCTTCACCGGCAGCAGCGCCTGCCAGGGCGCGAGCCAGGACAGCGGCCTGGCGTCCCGCAGCTCGGCCTTCAGCGCGAGCTGCCGCGCGGCGACGCCGAGCGTGCCGTCGACGGCGAGCCGCGCGCCCTGCGCGTCGGCGGCCTTCAGCGTGAACGTCGCCGGCGCCGCGGCGGCGCGCGCGTCGAGGCCCTGGAGCTCGAACGCGGCGAGATCCAGGGCCTGGCCTTCGGGCCAGGCCGGATGGGCGAGCGACACGCGACCCTCGGCCAGCGCGATGCGACCGATCGACCATTGCCAGCCGCCAGGGGCGGCCTCGGCGCCGCTCGCGGCCGAAGCCGGCACCGCAGCGGCGGCAGGCTCGGCCGCCGCCGGCGCGGCCTGCAGTGCCGGCAGGTCGACCGTCAGCGCCGGCGCCTGAAGCTGGACCGCCTCGATGCGGGCCAGGCGCTCGAAGGGCCGCAGGTCCAGCCCGGTGAGGGCGAGCCGCTCGAGGCCGACACCCATGCCCTGCCCGCTCAGCGTCGCCTGGAGTCGCGTGAGCGTCGCGCCGCCGCTGACGCGCAACACATCGGGCTGCGGCGCGGCGCGACGCTCGAAATCGATGCGCAGCGCGAGATCGAGCATGCCGTGCTGCAGCGCGACCGGCAGCGGCTGCGGCAGCAGCGGCGCGAGGCCGGCGAGCCAGCGCGGCAGATCGAGCTGCTGCCAGTCGACGTCGATCGACGAGCGCAGCCCCTCGCTGAAGGGCAGCGTCTTGCCCCGCAGCTCGAGCCGGCTGCCGTTGACGGTGGCGTCGAGCAACGGCTCGACATCGACGGCGAGCTTGGACGGCAGGTTGGAGACGAAGGGCACGCCAACATGCAGCCCCTCGATGCGGTGCTCGGCGCCGCTGACACGGTCGAGGAGGCGCACACGCCCCCCTTCGAGCCGCAGGTTGTAGAGCGCGAAGCGGGCCGGCTCGGCATCGGGCGGCGACGGCGGGCGCCGGGCCAGCGCGTCGAGCAGCGGCGAGATGTTGAAGCGCTGCGCATCGAGGCGCTCGAGCTCGACCTGCGGCTCGCGCAGCTCGACACGCTCGAGCACCGGCGCGAGGCGCCAGAGCGATTCGCTCGACACGTCGGCCATCAGCTCGGCCACCTGTACCCAGGGCGCCTCGGCCGGTCCGAGCCGCAGCCCGCGCACGCGCGCCTGCAACGACCAGGGCGCGAGCTCGAGCGACTCGATGACGAGGGGCGCGGCCAGGGCCTCGCTGGCCGCCGCCTCGATGCGTGGTTTCAGCAGCCGCGGCAGCGCCCAACCCACGGCCAGCGTCCACAGCAGGGCGAGCGCCGCAAGGATCGCGGCGAGCTTGAACCAACGGCTGCGCAAGGCGCCGGACAGGGAGACGGAAGGCATGGAACCAGTGTGCCGTCCGCGCCCGGCCCCGGTCAAACCGGAGGCGGCCCGCGATCGGGCGGCAGCGACTCAGCGCAAGGGGTGGAGCAGCTCGAGCAGCGCGAGCGGCGAATCGATCACCGCATCGGCGCCCCAGCCCACGAGGTCGGGCGACTCGCCAAGATAGCCGTAGCCGGCCGCGACCGAGGGCATGCCGGCGGCACGCGCGGCCTGCACGTCGCGCAGATCGTCGCCGACGTAGATCGCCTCGCCCGCCCCGACCCCGAGACGCTTGCAGGCCTCGAGCAGCGGGGCCGGATGCGGCTTGGCATGCGGCGTCGTGTCCCCGCACACGACCACCTCGGCCGCCAGACCGAGACCGGCCAGCACCGGGCCGGTGAAGCGCGTCGCCTTGTTGGTGACGACGCCCCAGCGCAGGCCACGCTGCTGCAGTGCGACCAGACAGTCGGCCACGCCATCGAACAGCACAGTGTCGCGGTCGAGCGCGGCCTCGTACTCGGCGAGGAACTCGTCGCGCAGCGACTCGTAGCCGTCCATGTCCGGGCGCATCGCGAAGGCCGCGCCGAGCATGCCGCGCGCGCCGGCCGAGGCGACCGGGCGCAGCTGCTCGATCGGCATCGGCGCGAGGCCGCGGCGCGCGCGCATGCGGTTGACCGCGCCACCGAGATCGGGCGCGGTGTCGGCCAGCGTGCCGTCGAGGTCGAACAGGACCGCGCGAACCCGGAAGCTCATGGCTTGCGGCAGGCGAACAGGTAGTTCACGCTGGTGTCCTCGCTCATCCAGTAGCGCCGGGTGAGCGGGTTGTATTCCATGCCGCGCGTCGCGACGATGTCGAGGCCGGCCTCGCGGCACCAGCGCGCCAGCTCGCTCGGGCGGATGAAGCGCGCGTACTCGTGGGTGCCGCGCGGCAGCAGCTTCAGCAGGTACTCGGCGCCGACGATCGCGAACAGGAAGGCCTTGGGATTGCGGTTCAGCGTCGAGAAGAACACGTGGCCCCCGGGCCGCGCGAGCTCGGCGCAGGCGCGCACGACCGAGGACGGCTCGGGCACATGCTCGAGCATCTCCATGCAGGTGACGCTGTCGTAGGCGCCCGCCTGCTCGGTCGCCAGCGCCTCGACGGCAATCTCACGGTATTGCACCGAGGGCGTGGCCGCCTCGAGCGCATGCAGTTGCGCGACCCGCAATGCCTTGGTGCCGAGGTCGATGCCCAGCACCTCGGCGCCACGGCGGGCCATCGCGTCGGCCAGGATGCCGCCGCCGCAGCCGACGTCGACGACCCGCCGGCCCTGCAGCGGCGCGAGCCGGTCGATCCACTCGAGCCGCAGGGGGTTGATCTGGTGCAGCGGGCGGAACTCGCTGTCCGGGTCCCACCAGCGGTGGGCCAGCTCCGCGAACTTGGCCAGCTCCTGGGGGTCGACGTTGGTGGCAGCACTCATGGGGTCATGCTAACGAGCGGCCCAAAAGAAAACCCCGCCGCAGCGGGGTTCTCCAGCAGGCCCGAGGGGCTTACTTCTTGGCGCGCGTACCGACCACTTCGATTTCGACGCGGCGGTTCTTCGCACGGCCGGCCGAGCTCTTGTTGTCGGCGACCGGCTGCTTCTCGCCCTTGCCTTCGGTGTAGACGCGGTTGGTATCGACGCCCTTGGACACCAGGTAGGCCTTCACGGCGTCGGCGCGACGCTCGGACAGCTTCTGGTTGTAGGCATCGGCGCCGACCGAGTCGGTGTGACCGACGGCGATGATCACCTCGAGGTTGATGCCGTCCATCTTGCTGACGACGTCATCGAGCTTGGCCTTGCCTTCGGGCTTCAGGATCGCCTTGTCGAAGTCGAAGAACGCGTCGGCCGCGTAGGTGACCTTCTCGCTGGTCGGCGCAACCGGGACCGGAGCGGGAGCCGGGGCGGGCGCCGGAGCCGGAGCAGCCGCCGGGGCGGGCGCGGGGGCGACCGGCGCGGGGGCCGGAGCCGCGGGCGCCGGAGCGCCGTCGCAACCCGTCAGCGCGGTGGCCGGAGTCCAGTTGGCATCGCGCCAGCACAGCTCGTTGGTACCGTTCTTGACCGCGATGCCGTCAGCAGCACGCCAGTTGTCGATCACACCACTGGCCGAACCGCCCGAAGTGGCGCAACCACCAAGAGCGACCGCCGCGACCAGCACTGCCACCGTGTTGAGCTTTTTCATGATTCTCCTCTCAAGATGGGCCGCAGCGAGGCGGCACGACTGCAAACGAAACATGGATCAAATTGCCGCGCAATACTGATCCAGTACGCATCTGGAACGTCAAAAATCATTGTGCCATACGGGTTTTACGGGACAAGGCTTTCCCGGAGGTAGCGTGGCGAGTCGCTCACCCTGTTGCTCTGCCACGACAGCGCCCGGCACCTAGAATCCGCGCGTCACCGTCTCGTCCCGAACGGCTGGCAGCCCCTGGCGGACCGCCTGTCCGCCCTGAAGCGCGCTTGCGCCGCCCCGACCCATGACCTCGTTCGCCAAGGAAACCCTCGCCGTCAGCCTCGAAGAGGAAATGCGGCGCTCCTACCTCGACTACGCGATGAGCGTGATCGTCGGACGCGCCCTGCCCGACGCGCGCGACGGCCTCAAGCCCGTCCACCGGCGCGTGCTCTACGCGATGCACGAGCTGAACAACGACTGGAACCGCGCGTACAAGAAGAGCGCGCGCATCGTCGGCGACGTGATCGGTAAGTACCACCCGCACGGCGACACGGCGGTCTACGACACCATCGTGCGGATGGCGCAGGATTTTTCCCTGCGCCACATGCTGGTCGACGGCCAGGGCAACTTCGGCTCGGTCGACGGCGACAACGCCGCGGCCATGCGCTATACGGAAGTGCGCATGGCGCGGATCGGCCACGAACTGCTGGCCGACCTCGACAAGGAGACGGTGGATTTCGGGCCCAACTACGACGGCTCGGAGCATGAGCCGCTGGTCATGCCGGCGCGCATCCCCAACCTGCTGATCAACGGCAGCGCCGGCATCGCGGTGGGCATGGCCACCAACATCCCGCCGCACAACCTCGGCGAAGTGATCGACGCCTGCATTGCCGTGCTCGACGACCCGGCCATCGACATCGAGGAACTGATCAAGATCGTGCCGGCGCCGGATTTTCCGACGGCCGG
>CAYOXW010000020.1:0-25083 GCA_964408005.1 uncultured Methylibium sp. | reverse complement strand
AACGACATCTTCGGCTTCCGCGTCGTCGTCACGACGCTGCCCGAGTGCTATCTCGCGCTGGGCGTGCTGCACCAGCTCTACAAGCCGCTGCCCGGGCGTTTCAAGGACTACATCGCGATCCCCAAGGCCAACGGCTACCAGTCGCTGCACACCACGCTGGTCTCGCCGCTGGGCACTGCGGTCGAGTTCCAGATCCGCACCGAGCCGATGCACCTGGTGGCCGAGAAGGGCATCGCCGCGCACTGGCTCTACAAGGCGCACGGCAGCGCCGACGCGCAGCACCTGGGCGCGATGTGGCTGCAGTCGCTGCTCGACATCCAGGACGAGACGCGCGATGCGGCCGAGTTCCTCGAGCACGTCAAGATCGACCTGTTCCCTGACTCGGTCTACGTGTTCACGCCGATGAGCAAGATCCTGGCGCTGCCGCGCGGCGCGACGCCGGTGGACTTCGCCTACGCGATCCACAGCGACGTCGGCGATCACTGCATCGCCGCGACGGTCAACGGCGAGCCGTCCGCGCTGCGCACGCCGCTCAAGAGCGGCGACGTGGTCGAGATCGTCACCGCGTCGAGCGCGCGGCCCAACCCGGCCTGGCTGAACTTCGTGCGCACCGGGCGCGCCCGCTCGCGCATCCGGCACTACCTGAAGAACATGGAGGCCGAGGAGTCGCTCGCGCTTGGCGAGAAGCTGCTCGCCCAGGCGATGCGCGCCGAAGGCCTGCAGCTGCCGTCCGGCGACGAGGGCGAGTCCAGCGCCCAGGCCGGTGTCTGGCAGGCGCTGCTGCGCTGGAGCGGGCTGAAGCGCCGCGACGACCTGCTGGTCGAGATCGGCCTGGGCAAGAAGATCCCGGCGATCGTCGCCAAGCGCCTCGCCGGTCTGCTGGCCGAGCGCGGCGCGCGCCCCGACGCGCTGACGCTGACGATGGGCCGCTACGCCGCCGACGAGGCGCAGCCGTCCCAGGGCACGGTGATGATCGACGGCAGCGAGGGCGCGACGGTGCAGCTCGCCAACTGCTGCCGCCCGGTGCCGGGCGACGCGATCGTCGGCTACCTCGGCCGTGGCGAGGGCCTGATGGTGCACACGGCCGACTGCGGCGTCGGGCGGCGCCAGTTCGGGCGCGACAGCGAGGCCTGGATCACCGTCGAGTGGGCCGAGACGCCGGTGCGCGCCTTCGAGACCGCGGTCAACGTGCTGGTCACCAACGGCAAGGGCGTGCTCGCGCAGGTGGCCGCGGCGGTCAGCGGGGCCGAGGCCGACATCGTCCACATCGACATGGGCGACGAGCACGCGACCCAGACCGCCGAGCTGCGCCTGCTGCTCGCGGTGCGCGACCGGCTGCACCTGGCCGACACGCTGCGCGCGCTCAAGCGTGCGCCGGCGGTGCTGCGCGTCGCGCGCGTGAAGCCGTGACCCACCCCCGTTGAGAACATGAACCGTCCCCGTTGCGGCTGCGCCGCTCCCCCGGCCGGGGGCACCGCTGGCGGACCGGCGAAGCCGGATCCGCGGCGGTTGCTGGCAGGAATATTCCAGTGAACACCACCACCCAGGTTCTTCAAGGCATCAAGGTCATCGAGCTGGGCCAGCTGATCGCCGGGCCCTTCGCCGCCAAGACCTTGGCCGATTTCGGCGCGCGCGTGATCAAGATCGAGCCGCCCAAGGGCGGCGACCCGCTGCGCACCTGGCGCAAGCTCAAGGACGGCACCTCGGTGTGGTGGGATGCGCAGTCGCGCAACAAGGAGTCGGTCGCGCTCGACCTGCGCCGCCCCGAGGCCCAGGCCATCGTGCGCGAGCTCGCGCGCGAGGCCGACGTGCTGATCGAGAACTTCCGCCCGGGCACGCTCGAGGGCTGGGGACTGGGCTGGGAGGCGCTGCATGCGCTGAACCCGCGCCTGATCATGCTGCGCCTGTCGGGCTTCGGCCAGACCGGCCCGCGCGCCGGCGAGCCCGGCTTCGCCGCGGTCGCCGAGGCCTACGCAGGCCTGCGGCATCTGAACGCCGAGCCGGGCCGCCCGCCGGTGCGTGCCGGCGTCTCGCTGGGCGACACCGTCGCCGGCCTGACCGGGGCCTTCGGCGTGCTGATGGCGCTCTACCAGCGCGATGCGCGCGGCGGCCAGGGGCAGATGATCGACCTCGCGCTCTACGAGGCGATGTTCAACCTGACCGAGAGCCTGCTGCCGGAGTACGACGCCTTCGGCGAGGTGCGCGAGCCGGCCGGCGGCGCGCTGCCCGGCATCGCCCCCTCGAACGCCTACCCCTGCGGCGACGGCCGCTTCGTGCTGATCTCGGGCAACGGCGACAGCATCTTCAAGCGCCTGATGACGGCGATCGACCGCGCCGACCTGGCCGACGACGCCGGCCTGGCGCGCAACGACGGCCGCGCCGCGCGCGCCGCCGAGCTCGACGCCGCGATCGGCGCCTGGACCGCGCGCCACACGCTCGCGCAGGTGCTCGCCGCGATGGCCGCGGCCGAGGTGCCGGCCAGCCGCATCTACACGATCGCCGACCTCGCCTCCGAGCCCCACTACGCGGCGCGCGGCAACCTCGAGCGCATCCCGGCGCTGGCCGGCGGCACGGTCGCGGTGCCGGGCATCGTGCCCAAGCTCTCGGCCACGCCGGGCGCGGTGCACCGGCGCGCGCCGCGGCTGGGCGAGCAGACCGAGGCGGTGCTGCGCGAGCTCGGCCACGACGAGGCCGCGATCGCGGCCCTGCGCGCCCAGGGCGCGATCGGCTGAGGTGCGCCGACCATGGATGCCCGCGCCCGCGAACTGATTGCCACGCTCGGCCTGCAGCCCCATCCCGAGGGCGGCCATTACCGCGAGATCTACCGCGCGGCGGCGCCGGTCAGCCGACCCGCCGATGGCGCGCTGCGCGCGGCGCTGACCGTCATCCACTTCCTGCTGCCGCGCGGTGCGACCAGCCGCTGGCACCAGGTGCAGGCCGACGAGGCCTGGCACTACATCGAGGGCGCCCCGCTGCAGCTCTGCGAGTTCCCGGCCGGCGGCGGCGGCGGCCGGCGCAGCACGCTCGGCCCGCTCGCGCCCGGCCAGGCACCGGTGCACGTGGTGCCGGCCGGCCACTGGCAGGCGGCGCAGACGCTCGGCGACTACACGCTGCTCGCCTGCACCGTGGCACCGGGCTTCGACTTCGCGGACTTCCGGCTGCTCGCCGAGCAGCCCGAGGGCGCGGTCGCCGCCCCCGAGAACCTGCCCTTCTGGCGCGCGCTGCTCTAGCGCGCCAGGCCGCGATAGACCGCCGACTCGAAGTCGACGTAGCCCGGATAGGACGCGCAGTCCTGGAAGGGCAGGATCTGCGAGGCCCAGAAGCCGCCGATGCCCTGGTGCCGGTCGATCCAGTAGAAGAGATTGGCGAGCCCGGCCCACATCAGCGCGCCGGCCGACCGGCCCGAGGGCGTGGCCTCCTCGTTGCGCTGGAAGGTGTAGGCCCAGGTCTTGCGGAAGCCGGGATCGAACTCGCCGTCGTTCGACAGCGAGGGGATCGACGTCCGCCAGCCGCCGCTGCTCATGCCCACGGGCAGGCCGTTGCCGGCCATGAAGGCAATGGTCTCGGCCCGGAGCACCCGGCCGTGGGCGCCGGCGCCGTCGTTGAGGAACATGCGGATGAACTTCATGTACTCGCCGATGCTCGCGTACAGGCCGTGGCCGCCCATGTCCATCTCGGGCGGCTGCGGCAGGATCAGGTCGGGCAGCGGCGTGAGCTTGCCGTCGGCGGCGCGGTCGTGGATGGTCGCGCGGCGCGCGCGCATCGAATCGCTCAGCACGAAGCCGATGTCGACCATGCCCAGCGGGTCAAAGATGCGCTCGCGCATCACCTCGCCGAGGCGCCGGCCGCGGCAGGCCTCGACGATGCGGCCGGCCCAGTCGAGGTTGACGCCGTAGGTCCAACGCTCGCCGGGCTCGTGCAGCAACACGGTGCGGATCGACGCGAACTGGCTCGACACCACCGACGGGATGCCGCGCGCGCCGCGGAACTTCAGGTCGTCGGCGCTGAAGAACTCGTAGCACAGGCCGGCGGTGTGCAGCAGCAGGTCCTTGACGGTGATGTCGCGCCGCGGCGCGCGCGTGCGCGGCTGGCCGTCGGCGTCGAAGCCCTCGAGCACCTGCAGCTCGGCGATCTCGGGCACCCAGCGCTTCGCCGGGGCCTCGAGGTCGACCGCGCCCTCCTCGACCAGCTGCATCAGCGCGGTGCCGGTGATCGCCTTGGTGGTCGAGAACATCGCGAACACCGAGTCGGTGCTCATCGCGGCGCTGCCGCCGAGCTCGCGCAGACCGGCCGCGCCCTCGTAGAAGTTGCCCTGGCGGTCGGTGGCCATCGCCACCACGCCCGGCGCGCCGCCGGCGCGGCCCACGGTATAGGCGAGCACCGCATCGGCCGCCTGCTGGATCGATCGCGTCATCTTGTCTCCTGGTGATAAGGCGGCTCTTCGCGGGTCGGCCGCCGGCGCACTCTAGCGGTGCGTCCTGCCAGCGGCGCCGGCGGCACGCCGATCGCCCCGCCCGCGACACGGATTCCCGTGACAATCCCGGCGACCATGACACCCCTCGACCGCCCCGCCCCCGTCGGCTTCGCCGAGGCGCTGCGCTTCTGGCTCAAGCTCGGCTTCATCAGCTTCGGCGGCCCGGCCGGCCAGATCGCGATCATGCACACCGAGCTGGTCGAGCGGCGCCGCTGGATCAGCGAGCGGCGTTTCCTGCACGCGCTGAACTACTGCATGCTGCTGCCCGGCCCCGAGGCCCAGCAGCTCGCCACCTACATCGGCTGGCTGATGCACCGCACCTGGGGCGGCCTCGTCGCCGGCGCGCTGTTCGTGCTGCCCTCGCTGTTCATCCTGATCGCGCTGTCGTGGATCTACGTCCGCTTCGGTGACGTGCCGGTGGTCGCGGGCCTGTTCTACGGCATCAAGCCGGCCGTCACGGCGCTGGTGCTGCACGCCGCCCACCGCATCGGCACGCGCGCGCTGAAGCACCCGGCGCTGTGGGGGCTCGCGGCGGCGGCCTTCGTCGCGATCTTCGCCTTCGACACGCCCTTCCCGGCCATCGTCGCGGCGGCCGCCCTGCTCGGCTGGCTGGGCGCGAAGCGCGCACCGGCGGTGTTCTCGGCCGCCGGCGCGCATGCGGCCGCGCGGGCGAGCTACGGTCCGGCGCTGATCGACGACGACACGCCGACGCCGGCCCATGCGCGCTTCGCGCGCGGCCATCTCGCGAAGGTACTGGCCGCGGGGCTGGGGCTGTGGCTGGCGGCGATGGCCGCGCTAGCCGCCACCCAGGGGCTCGACGCGACGCTCGCGCAGATGGGCTGGTTCTTCACCAAGGCCGCGCTGCTGACCTTCGGTGGCGCCTATGCGGTGCTGCCCTATGTCTACCAGGGCGCGGTCGACCATTTCCAGTGGCTCAACGCGCCGCAGATGATCGACGGTCTCGCGCTCGGCGAGACCACGCCCGGTCCGCTGATCATGGTGGTGGCCTTCGTCGGCTTTGTCGGCGGCTGGACCAAGGCCGTGCTCGGGCCGGACGCGCTCTTCCTCGGCGCGGCACTGGCGGCGTGCGTCGCGACCTTCTTCACCTTCCTGCCCTCGTTCGTGTTCATCCTCGCCGGCGGACCGCTGGTCGAGGCCACGCACGGCCGGCTCGGCTTCACCGCGCCGCTGACCGCGATCACCGCCGCGGTGGTCGGCGTCATTGCCAACCTGGCGCTGTTCTTCGCCTGGCATGTGCTGTGGCCGCGCGGCCTCGCCGGCGGCTTCGACGTGGCGTCGGCGTTGATCGCCGCGGCCGCCGGGCTCGCGCTGTTTCGCTACAAGGTCGGCGTGCTGCCGCTGCTCGGCGCCTGCGCGGCAGCCGGCCTGGCCCTCACGCTGCTGCGCTAGGCGCCGGGTAGCGGACCTCGAGGATCTCGAGCGTCTGCGGGCCCGCCGGGGTGAGCAGCGTGACCGCGTCGCCCTCGCGCGCCTTCAGCAGCGCGCGCGCGACCGGCGCGATCCAGCTCACCTCGCCGGCCAGGCTGTCGGCCTCGTCGATGCCCTTGATCGTGACCGTGCGCTCGGCGCCGTCGGGCGTCGCGTAGGTGACGGTGGCGCCGAAGAAGACCTGGTCGCTGCCGTGGTGCACGCTCGGGTCGGCGACCTCGGCGATCTCGAGCCGCTTGGTCAGGAAGCGGATGCGGCGGTCGATCTCGCGCAGCCGTTTCTTGCCGTAGAGGTAGTCGCCGTTCTCGGAGCGGTCGCCGTTCTTGGCCGCCCAGGACACCGTCTCCACGACCTGGGGGCGCTCGTCGTCGATCAGCGCCATCAGCTCGGCCCGCAGCCGCGCGTAGCCGGCCGGGGTGATGTAGTTCTTGCTGCCCGCGGGCAGCGGCGGCAGGCCGGGCTCGTCGTCGTCCTCGGCGCCGGCCTCGCTCTCCTTCGTGAAGGCCTTGCTCATCGCTCCTGCTGGGCCCAGGCGCGCTCGGCCTCGGCACGCGGCAGGAAGAAGGCCAGCTCGACGCTGCCGACGCGGAACATCAGCGCGGCCTCGTCCTCGCTGCGCCCGGGCAGCAGCTGCAGCGACTGCGCGCTCAGGCTGCACAGCGCCGGACGCTCGTTGGCCTTGGCCGACTCGGCGGCGAACACCGGATGGGCGGCCTGCTCGAGCAGCGCGCCGACGACGAAGGCCAGCCCGCCGGCGTCGACGCCGGCGATGAACTCGCGGTCGTTGAAATCGGTGAGCTGCAGCCCGCAGACCGCCGGGTCGCTGGTCTGCATGAACTGGACTTTCTTCAGCGGCGCGATCGGGTTCGACATGGTGCGTCGGATCGGTGGGTTGGGCGAGCGCGGAGCGTACCGCATGCGCCAGAATCGGGCGCCATGGCAGCCACCGCCCACCCGATCGACTGGGGCGCCCCCGCGCCCGACTTCCACCTGCCGGGCACCGACGGCCAGGTCTGGAGCCGCGAGCGCTGCGCCGGCCCCGATGGCCTGCTGGTGATGTTCATCTGCAACCACTGCCCCTATGTGCTGGCGGTGATCGACCGCCTGGTGCGCGACGCCCATGCGCTGCAGGCACTGGGCGTCGGCTGCGTCGCGATCTGCGCGAACGACGCCACCGCCTACCCCGAGGACTCGTTCGAGCGCATGCGCGAGTTCGCCGTGCGCCATGGCCTCGGCTTCCCCTACCTGCACGACGAGTCCCAGGCGGTCGCGCGCGCCTACGGTGCGGTGTGCACGCCGGACTTCTTCGGCTACAACCGCGCGCTGCAGCTGCAGTACCGCGGCCGCCTCGACGCCGCGGGCCGCCAGCCGGCCGCGCCCGACACGAAGCGCGAGCTCTACGAGGCGATGGCGCTGATCGCGCGCACCGGGCGTGGCCCGCTCGAGCAGACGGCGAGCATCGGCTGCTCGATCAAGTGGCGCGACTGAGGCGCCGCGCCGCCCGGCCGCCCTCGCGACGCATGCGCGCCCTTGCCCGTCGGCTGTCGTTCGCGCTGCTCGCGCTGCTGGCCGGCGGCGCCCTCGCCGACACGCCGCGGCGCGTGAACGGGCTGACGACGCCGGACTCGGTGCTGGTGCTGGCCGACGGCCGCATCGTCGTCTCCGAGATCGGCGGCATCGGCAAGGACGGCGACGGCCGCCTGAGCGTGATCGACCCGCAGCGCGGCGCCCGCCCCTGGGCCACCGGGGGCCTCGACGACCCGAAGGGCCTGGCCGAACGCCAGGGCTTCGTCTACGTGACCGACAAGACCCGCGTGCTGCGCGTCGACCGGCGGGGCCGCGTGTCGGTGTTCGCCGACGCGGCCGCCTTCCCGCGCCCGCCCGTGGGCCTCACCGACCTGGCCTTCGACGCGGCCGGCCAGCTCTACGTTGCCGACGCCGGCGACCTGCAGCACGGCAGCGGTGGCGCGATCCACCGCATCTCGCCCGACGGCAGCGTCGCGCTGCTGGTCGACGAGCAGCTGAACCCGGCGATCCGCAGCCCCGGCGGCCTGCTGGCCGACGGCCAGGGGCGCCTGCTGGTGCTCGACTTCGCCAGCGGCGAGCTGCTGCGGCTCGACATCGCGAGCGCCCGCACCGAGCGCCTGGCCGACGGCTTCGGCGGCGGCACCGGCCTGGCGCGCGACGCGCGCGGGCGGCTCTACCTGTCCGACTGGCGCGGCGGCGCGGTCTGGAAGCTCGACCTGCAGCGCCCCGGCGCGCTGCCGGTGCGCTACCACCAGGCCTTCCAGGCGGTGGCCGACATCGCGCTCTCGCGCGACGGCCGCCACCTCCTCGTGGCCGACATGAAGGCCGGCGCATTGATCTGGTTGCCCAAATGAAGCACCGACTCCCCCTGCTGACCGCCGCCGCGCTGCTCGCGCTGGCCGGCTGTGCCGCCCGCGCCCCGGCGCCCGCCGGGCCCGGCTGGGCGCTGCACGGCCAGGACCTGGGCGCGCAGCGCCACTCGCCGCTGGCGCAGATCCACGCCGGCAACGTCGAGCGCCTGCGCCCGGCCTGGACCTACCGCAGCGGCGTCAGCGGCACCTTCCAGGCCACGCCGATCGTCGTCGGCCGCACGATGTACCTGTCGCTGCCCTTCAGCAGCGTCGTCGCGCTCGACGCCGGCAACGGCCGCGAGCTGTGGCGCTACACCCACCGCATGGCGGTCGCCAAGCCCTGCTGCGGCCCGGCCAACCGCGGCGTCGCGGTGGCCGGCGGCAGGGTCTACGTCGGCACCGTCGACGGCCGGCTGATCGCGCTCGACGCCGCCGACGGCCGGCCGCTGTGGGACGTGACCGTGGCCGACTACGGCGCCAGCACCGAGGCGATCGGCCAGCTGCAGCCCGGCGACCCGCTGGCGGCGGCCGGCACGATGGGCTCGACCGGCGTCAGCATCGGCGCCGCGCCGCTGGTGCACGAGGGGCGGGTCTACGTCGGCATCAGCGGCGTCGGCTTCGGCCTGCACCCGGACGCCGGGCTGTCCGTCGTCGGCATCTCGGGCCGCTACGGCCGCCCGGGGCTGATGGCCGCCTTCGACGCCGCGACCGGCCAGCCGCTGTGGCGCTTCCAGATCACCGGGCCGGGCTGGGAGGGCGAGTTCCGCGCCGCCACCGCCGACGGGCTGGCGCTGCCGCGCGACACCGCGGCCGAGCGCGCCGCGGCGGCCGGCGCGGCCGAGGCCTGGCGCCATGGCGGCGGCTCGGTCTATGCGACGCCGGCGATCGACGCCGAGCGCGGCCTGCTGATCTTCGGCAGCGGCAACCCCAGCCCGCAGATGACCGACGCCGCGCGCCCGGGCGACAACCTCTACACCGCCTCGCTGATCGCGCTGGACCTGAAGACCGGCCGGCGCGTCTGGCACTACCAGCAGGTGCCGCACGACCGCTGGGGCTACGACGTGGCCAGCGCGCCGGTGCTGCTCGAGCTCGAGCATGGCGGCGAGCGCGTGCCCGCGGTCGCGCAGGCCAGCAAGCTCGGCTGGGTCTATGTGCACGACCGCCGCGACGGCCGGCTGCTGTTCAAGTCCGAGGCCTTCGTGCCGCAGTCCAACCTGCTCACGCCGCCGCAGCCCGGCGCGGGCGTGCTGGTCGCGCCGGGCATCGCCGGCGGCGCGAACTGGTCCCCCTCGGCCTGGGACGCGCAGCGCGGCCTGTTCTTCGTCGGCGCGCTGCACCTGCCGACGCGCTACACGATGCACCGCGCGCCACGCCCGGACGGCAGCGTGCTCGAGTACGCGAGCACGCGCGAGGAAGGCGCGTCCTGGGGCACCTTGAGCGCGCTCGACCTCGCCCACGGCGGGCGGCTGGCCTGGCAGGTGCGCACCGAGGAGCCGCTGATCGGCGGCGTGCTCGCCACCGCCGGCGGGCTGGTGTTCAGCGGCGCCGGCCAGGGCTGGTTCGCCGCCTTCGACAGCGCCACCGGCCGGCGGCTGTGGCAGCACCGCTGCGAGGCCGGCGTCAACGCGCCGCCGATCAGCTACGCGGTGGACGGCCGCCAGCACATCGCGGTGGCGGCCGGCGGCAATGCACTGTTCGGCTTCAAGCAGGGCGACACGCTCGAGGTGTTCGCGCTGCCCTGAGCGGCGGCGCCCCCGTCTCCGATCACCAGCGCCGCACGCGGCCGGTGTCGATGTGCACGAAACGCTCGCCCGGGTAGTAGCCGACGCCGCCGCCGCCCAGCGACCAGGCCGCATCGCGCAGATCGGACAGCGCGACGCCGGGCAGCCGCACATCGATCGCGCGGCCCTCGGTGTGCAGGCTGGTCTTCGCGACGCCGCCGCCACGGGTCAACCGCAACCGCTCATTGGTCGCGGCGCAGCGGTAGCCCGAGATCACCTCGAAGGCGCCCGCATGGCCCAGCGTCTGCCGCACCCGGTGCAGCAGGTCGAACAGCGCCGGGTCGATGCGGCCCACCTCGCCGCTGTAGTGGTCGCGCAGGAAATGGTTGAGCGCGCCGAGCGCCTGCGGCAGGTAGCCCTCGCCGGCCGCGTAGACGAGCTCGATGCGCTCGCCGGTATGGGTGTGGGCCATCGCCAGCGCGCGCGCGTCGGCGCCCGCGCGGGCCAGCGTCGGCACCCCGCCGGCGGCGGCCCAGGCGGCGGTGTGTCGAAGAAAGCGGCGGCGGTCGTTCATGGTGCGGGCAGCAGCAGCGGTGGTGCGGGCGGGCGCTGACGCAAGGCGGCGTCGAGCGCACGGTCGTGGCCGTACACGTCGTCGAAGAAGTGGATGCGACCGTCGCGGACCAGGGTGGTTCCGTAGGCGATCAGCACCGGCAGCGGCTCGGCCAGCCGCAACGTGAAGGATTCCCCCGCCGCCATCGTCGCGCGGATGCGCTCCTCGGTCCACTCCGGCTGGCCGGCAAGGACGAACCGGGCCAGATCGACCGGCCGCTCGACGCGCACGCAGCCATGGCTGAAATCGCGCCGCTCGCGCGCGAACAGGCCCGTCGAGGGCGTGTGGTGCAGGTAGATCGCGTCGCGGTTCGGGAACACGAACTTGATGTCGCCCAGCGCATTCTCCGGTCCGGGTCGCTGGCGCAGGCGCAGCCGGCCGTCGCGCAGCGCCGCGAGCCGCGCCGGCGTCAACCCGGTCTCGACGGTCCCGTCGGCGCCGACGAACTCGAAACCCTGGCGCTCGAAGTAGCCGGGATCGCGCTGCAGCCGCGGCAGCAGCTCCTTGCGCGCGATTGACGCCGGCACGTTCCAGTAGGGGCTGAACTCGATCGCGCGCATCGCCTCGTCGAACAGCGGCGTGCGCGTGTCCAGCGCCTTGCCGACGATCACGCGCATCTCCTGCTGCACGACGATGCGGCCCTCGCGCACCTCGTAGGCGCGCAGCACGAACTCCGGGATGTTGACGACGATCATGCGCGGCGCCTGCGTCAGCGGCGTCCAGCGCAGCCGCTCCATCGTCAGCTCGATCTGGCGCGCCCGCCGCGCCGGCGTGACCTCGAGCTGCGCGAGCGTGGCGCGGCCCAGCACCCCATCGTCGGCCAGGCCGTGGCGGCGCTGGAAGGCGCGCAAGGCCTCGACCAGCGCCCCCTCGAAGCGCGGCGGCAGCGGCGTGGCCTGCGGCAGGTCGCCGAGCGCGGCGAGACGCTGCGCCAGCCGCGCCAGGTCCGCATAGGGCTGGCCCGGGTCGAGGCGGCCGCCGGCGGGCCGCAGCAGCGGCACCGCCCAGCCGGCGTGGTCGAGCAGCCCGCGGTACTGCGCCAGCGCCTCGCGCAGCCGGCCGTACAGCGGCAGCGCGGGCGCGGCCGCGTGCACCGCCTCGGCGAGCCGACCACTCTGCAGCGCCGCGCGCAAGCGCGCCGCCGCGTCCTCGCCGTGGCCGCGCGTGACGGCGAAGTCGTGGTGGATACGGCGCGGGTCGATGCGCCCGTCGCGCAGGTCCGCCAGGTAGCGGCGCAGCGCGGCCGACAGCGCCCCGCCCACCGCGGCGGCGCGCGCGGGCTCCGTCACCGGACCGGCCAGTGCCGCCTGCAGGGCCGCCACGCCGTAGTCGCCCGCGTCGAGGCCGTGGCTCGGGGCCTCGGCCAGCAGCGCGAGCGCCTCGTACGCCACCGGGCGCGGGCTCAGGCCGTCGAACCACGGCGCCGCCTCGTCGGCCTGCGCCGCCACGCCGCTGGCCAGCACCGCCGCCAGCGCCCCCAGCACGAGCCGGCGCCACCATCGTTTCCCGTCCATCGCCGTATTTTCGAGGACCGCCATGCAGGCCCCTCTATGATCGTCGCCATGCTGTTCGAAGCCCTCGGTACGGCCCGCGACCTCGGCCGCCTCAACGAGATCCTCGGCGTGCTGGTGCGGCACGGCTTCGGCGACACCGTGCGCCGGCTCGGACTGGCCGATGCGCTCGAACGCGCCGGCCACGCGCTGAACCGCGAGCACGCGGCCGACCTCGCGCGCGTCGAGCCACCGGTGCAGGTGCGGCTCGCGCTCGAGGAGCTCGGCCCGACCTTCGTCAAGTTCGGCCAGATCCTGGCCGGCCGCGCCGACCTGTTCGGCGCGGAGTGGATCACCGAGTTCGAGAAGCTGCACGCCCGGGTCCCGCCGGTGCCGCTCGAGCGCCTGCGCCCGCAGCTGCTCGAGGACCTGGGCGCCGAGCCCGAGCAGGTGTTCGCGCGTTTCGACACCGCGCCGCTGGCCGCCGCCTCGATCGCGCAGGTGCACCGCGCCGCGCTGGCCGACGGCCGCGAGGTGGTCGTCAAGATCCGCCGGCCCGGCATCGTCGAGGTGATCGAGGCCGACCTGCGCCTGCTCGAGCGCCTGGCCGCGCTGGCCGAGGCCGAGCTGCCGGCGCTGCAGCCCTACCGACCGCAGCAGCTGGTGCGCGAGTTCGCGCGCTCGCTCAAGCGCGAGCTGGACCTGGCGGCCGAATGCCGCCACGCCGAGCGCATCGCGGCCAACCTGTCGGGCCTGCCGGAGATCGTGATCCCGCGGGTGGACTGGGCCCACACCGGGCAGCGCCTCAATGTGCAGGACTGGATCGACGGCATCCCCGGCGGCGAGCTGCAGCGCCTGACGCCCGAGGCCGGCTGGGACCGCCGCCTGCTCGCGCAGCGCGGCGCACGCGCGGTGCTGAAAATGATCGTCGAGGATGGCCTGTTCCACGCCGACCCGCACCCCGGCAATGTCTTCTACCTGCCGGGCAACCGCATCGCCTTCATCGACTTCGGCATGGTCGGACGGCTGTCGCAGCGCCGCCGCGAGGAGCTGCTCGCGCTGCTGCTGGGCCTGGTCGAGCGCGAGCCGGCCGCGGTGGCCGACGTGCTGCTCGACTGGACCGATCACCACGATGCCGTCGACACCGCGCGGCTCGAGACCGCGATCGAGTCCTTCGTCGACCAGTACCACGGCGTGCCGCTGGCCGAGCTGCACCTCGGCCAGATGCTGGCGGACGTGACCTCGATCCTGCGCGAGCACCGCCTCGGCCTGCCGTCCGACCTGGCGCTGCTGATCAAGGCCTTCGTCTCGCTCGAGGGCATGGGGCGCGGGCTCGACCCGGGCTTCCACATGGCCGCCGAGGCCCTGCCGCTGCTCAAGCGCGTGCTGCGCGCGCGCTACCAGCCGCGCACGCTCGCCCGGCGCGGCTGGGCGGCGCTGCGGCAGGCCTTCGGCACGCTCGAGCAGCTGCCCGGCGACCTCGCCCGGCTGCTGCGCAACGCGCGGCGCGGGCGCGTGCAGGTGGCGATCGAGCTGGCCCACCTGAAGCGCGTCGGCGACCAGCTCGACCGCGCCGCCAACCGGCTCGCGCTGGCGCTGGTGATCGCCGCGCTGATCGTCGGCTCCTCGATCGTGATGACGGTCCAGGGCGGACCGACGCTGTTCGGCCTGCCGGCCTTCGGTTTCCTCGGCTTTGCCGGCGCGGTGGCCGGGGGCCTGTGGCTGGTGCGCGCGATCTGGCGCAGCAGCCATCCGCGCGACGACTGACGCCGCCCCGCCCCTTAGCCCGCGCCCACGGACGGCGACGGGTCGACGACGCGTTGCGCGATCGCATCGAACTCGTCGTAGGCCTCCTCGAAGGCATCGACCACCGCCGGGTCGAAATGCCGGCCGCGGCCGGCACGGATCACCTCGCGCGCCGCGGCATGCGACAGCGCCGCCTTGTACGGCCGCGCCGACACCAGGGCGTCGAACACGTCGGCCACCGCCATCAGGCGCGCGGCCAGCGGGATGAGCTCGCCGGCCAGGCCGTCGGGGTAGCCGCTGCCGTCCCAATGCTCGTGGTGCGAGCGCGCCATCTGCTTGGCCAGGCGCAGGAAGGGGATCTCGTGCGCGGCCTCGCGCTCGGCGCGCTCGATCGCGTCGGCGCCGATCAGCGTGTGCGACTGCATCACCGCCCACTCCTCGGCGTCGAGCTTGCCGGGCTTGAGCAGGATGCGGTCGGCGATGCCGACCTTGCCGAGGTCGTGCAGCGGCGCCGAGCGCACCAGCAGCGCGATCTGCTCGTCGCCGAGCTGTGCGCGGTAGCGCGGCCTCGTGCGCAGCCGCCGGGCCAGCGCCGCCACATAGGCCTGCGTGCGCTGGCCATGGTGGCCGGTCTCGCCGTCGCGCAGCGCCGCGAGGTGGGCGAGCACCGCGAGGCCGTCATGCTGCGCCATGCGCGCCGCCGCCTCGAGCGCGCTCGTGCGCTCGCTCAGGCGCCGTCGGCTGCGTGCGCGCTCGAGCTGCGCACGCACGCGTGCCAGCTTGACCTCGGGATCGGCCGGCTTGGCGATGTAGTCGTCCGCGCCGAGCGCGAGGCCGCGCGCCTCGTCGACGGCCTCGTCGAGCGCGGTGTGGAAAACCACCGGCACGGTCGCGCTCGCGGGCATCGAGCGCAGCCGCTCCAGCACCTGGTAGCCGTCCATGCCCGGCATTCGCACGTCGAGCAGCACCAGGTCCGGCGCCGGGCCGTCCGCGACCTGCCTGAGCGCCTGCGCCCCACCGGGCGCCGCCAGCACCCGGTGACCGGCGTGGCTCAGCAGGCTCTCCATGATGGTCAGGTCGACCGGGGCGTCATCGACGACGAGGATCGTGCCCGGCGGGGCGGGGGTACCGGCGAAGGCAGGCAGCATGGCGATCGGTCCTGGGCTCGGTGCGCACGTTGGCGTCGACCAGGGCCCGGCAAGGACAGGTGAGCGAGTCGCGATGGTGCGGCGAAGCGCGCGCAGCGGCTGTAGGGCGTTCTGGACGCTTGCTGTCAGCGCCCGGCTGTGCCTGCGCGCGCGACGCAGCGAGCACGCGCGGCACCGCGGGTTCAGCGGCCGAGCGCCTCGATCATCTCGACCGCCGCCGTGACCCCGTCCGCGCCACGGACCTGCGCCGCGGCGCGGCGACAGGCCGCCGCGATCGACGCATCGGCCAGCAGTCGCGCCAGCGTGCCGGTCCAGTCGCGCCGCGGCAGACGCAGGCCCACCCCGCGCGCGATCCAGCGCTCGGCGTTGTCGAACTGGTCATGCGCCAGCGGCACGAAGCCCTGCGGCAGCCCGGCCGTGGCGGCCTCGACCGACGTGCCGATGCCGCCGTGGTGCACCAGCGCGCGCAGCCGCGGCAACAGGCGGTCGAAGGGGGCGTAGTCGACCTGGCAGGCCCAGGGCGGCAGCGAGGCCGGCAGCTGATCGGTGAAGGGCGTGAGCAGCAGTGCCCGCTGGCCGAGCGCGGCGCAGGCGGCCAGCGCGCGCTCGAAGAAGTCCCGCCCCTGCGCCATCGCCGAGCCCGGCGTGAAGCCCACCGGCGCCGGCCCCGTGGCGAGGAACTGTTCGAGGGCGGCCGGCAGCGTGGCCGCGGGCGGTGCCGGCCAGCGCAGGAAGCCGCAGGGCCGCGCCTGGGCCGGCCAGTCGGCTTGCGGCGGCGCGAACCAGTCGGGCCAGGCGCAGACAACCCGCGCGGGCGCGTTCACCCAGTGGCTCATCACGCGCCGCACCGGCGCGAGACCGAGCCGGGCGCGGATCGCGTCGAGCTGCGGCGCGACGACGCGGTCGATCGCGCCCTGCTCGAGCAGCCAGTGCAAGGCCCGCACCAGCGCCGGCGGCCAGCCGCCCAGGCTCGGCAGCCCCGGCAGGCGCGCCGGAGCAACGCCCGAGAAGAGACACATCGGCGACAGGTGCACGGTGACCGCCGGCACGCCGTGCGTGTCCTGCAACAGCCGCGTCTGCCAGGCCAGCGTGCTGCCGACCAGCACGGTGTCGCCGGCGCGCACCCGTGCCGCCAGCGCGGCATGCGCGGTGGGCAGATGGCGTGCCATCTCGCGCCACATCAGCGCGAAGCTGCGGCGCGGGTGCCAGAGATCGGCGTCGCTCACGACGCGCGCGTAGTCGGCGTCACTGCCGAGCGGCAGCAGCGTCAGCCCGGCCGCCTCGACGCGCGCGCGGAAATGCTCGGAGGCCTGCAGCTCGACCTCGTGTCCACGCGCCCGCAGCGCCGTGCCGAGCGCCAGGAAGGGATGGACGTCGCCGGCGCTGCCGAAGCAGGCGATCAGCACGCGCATCGCGAGGCGTCCCGAGCGTCGCTCAGGCCAGCGGCAGCGCCGCGAGCCCGCGGTACAGCGCGCTGCCGTTCCAGCGCGGCGTGGTCTCGGCGAGGCGCCAGTCGACGCGACGCTCGAGCAGGCGGCGCAGCAGCGCCTCGCCCTCGAGCAGCGTCAGCGCGGCGCCGAGGCAGGCGTGCGCGCCGGCCCCGAAGGCCAGCGAGGGCCGCGGCGCGCGACCGATGTCGAGCACGTCGGGACGCTCGTGCTGGCGCGGGTCGCGGTTGGCCGCGCCGATCAGGGCGATCACCAGCTCGCCGCGCCGCACCCACTGGCCGTGCAGCAGCAGGTCGGTCGTGGCACGCCGGCCGGTGTACTGCACCGGGCTCTCGTAGCGCAGCAGCTCGCGCACCGCC
Organism: uncultured Methylibium sp.; assembly: GCA_964408005.1. Classification (GTDB taxonomy): domain Bacteria; phylum Pseudomonadota; class Gammaproteobacteria; order Burkholderiales; family Burkholderiaceae_C; genus Methylibium. Next base: position 8,257 of record CAYOXW010000020.1, on the reverse strand, counting down.
GCGCCGGCGAGCTGCGGCTCGGCCTGCAGCCGGCGCCACTGCTCGGGATGCGCGAGCAGCGCCTGCAGGCCGTTGCCGAGCAGGTTGCGCGTGGTCTCGTAGCCCGCGAACAGCAGCATCACGCATTGCGCGAGCAGCTCGGTGCGGCTGCGCACGCGGCCCTCGGCCTCGGCGCGCAGCAGCTGGTCGATCAGCGTGTCGCCGGCGCCGGTGCCGCGCTTCGCGAGCAGCGCCTCGAAGGCCTCGGCCATCGCCAGCAAGGCGGCCTGCGCGGCGCGGGCCTGTTCGGGCGTGGGCTGCAGTGCCCCGATGAAGGCCGACAGCGCCTCGGACCAGAGCGCGAAGCGCACGTGATCGACCTCGGGCACGCCGAGCAGCTCGGCGATCACGAGCGCGGGCAGCGGCCGCGCCAGCGCGTCCATGAAGTCGAAACCGCCCGGGCCGGCCGCGTCGAGCAGTGCGTCGATGCCGCGCTCGATCGAAGGCTTCAGCCCCTGCAGCGCGGCGGGCCGGAAGCTCGCGTAGAGCAGCTCGTGCAGGCGGTCGTGCTCGGGAGCGTCGAGGAACAGCAGCGCGCGTGCGAACAGGCGCTGGAAACCGGCCAGCTCGCGCCGGTCGACCCGCGAGCGCATCACCCAGCCACCGGTGCGGCGCGCCGACAGCCGCGTATCGCGCAGCGTCAGCGCCACCTCGGCGTGGCGCGTCACGATCCAGGCCCCGCCGAAAAAGTCGGCACTCCACAGCATCGGCCCGGCCTCGCGCCAGACGCGGTAGGTCGGATAGGGATCGCGCGCGAAGTCCGGGCCGATCGGCCGCGCGAGCGGTCGCCGCGTGGCGTCGGGCACGGCGCTCATGCGGCCAGGGCGGCCGCGCGGGCCAGGGTGTCGAGCAGTCGCTGCACGTCGTCGGGCTGGTGGGTCGCGCTGAGCGTGATGCGCAGCCGGGCGGTGCCGAGTGGCACCGTCGGCGGACGGATCGCGGTGACCCACAGGCCCTCCGCCTCGAGCCGGGCCGACAGCCGCAGCGCGGCCTGATTGTCGCCGACGATGATCGGCTGGATCGGCGTGTGCGAGGCCGGCAGCTGCCAGCCGCAGGCCGGATGGGCGGCGATCAGGGCCTCGAGGCCACCGCGCAGCTGCGCGATGCGCTCGCGCAACGCGGCGCGGCGCGCGTCGCCCTCCGCACCACGCACGAGCGCGACGCTGCACAACGTGGCATGCGCAATCGCCGGTGGCGCGGCGGTGGTGTAGATGTAGGGCCGCGCGCTCTGCACCAGCCACTCGGTCACGAGCGGATCCGCATAGACGAAGGCGCCGGCCACGCCGAGCGCCTTGCCGAGCGTGCCCATCACGATCAGGCGCCGACTCGACAGTCCGCAATGCGCGAGGCTGCCGCGCCCCTGTGCGCCGAGCACGCCGAGGCCGTGGGCGTCGTCGACGACGATCCAGGCGTCGTGCCGCTCGGCCAGCGTCAGCAGCTCGGGCAGCGGCGCGATGTCGCCGTCCATGCTGAACACCGCGTCGGTGACGATGATCTTGAGCGGCGTGGTGCAGCGCTCGAGCTCGGCGGCGAGCCGGTCGATGCGACCGTGCGGATAGCGCCGCACCTCGGCGCGCGCGAGCAGCGCCGCGTCGATCAGCGAGGCGTGGTTGAGCTTGTCGCACAGCAGCGTCGCCTGGCCGTCGCCGAGCGCCGTCAGCAGCGCGAGGTTGGCCATGTAGCCGGTGCAAAAGCCCAGCGCCTGCCCGCCCGGCACGGTCGGCGCGAGCCAGTCGGCCAGCGCGTCCTCGAGCGCGGCATGCGCACGCGAATGACCGCTGACCAGGTGCGAGGCCCCGCTGCCGACGCCCCAGCGCTGCGCGCCCTCGGCCAGCGAGGCCTGCAGCCGCGCATCGGACGCGAGGCCCAGGTAGTCGTTGCTGCAGAAGGCCAGCATGTCGCGGGGCGGCGCATCGCCGCTCGCGCGGCGCACCCACGGCGCCGACGGCGATTCCAGCGTGTGCCGCTGGCGACGCAGCGCCTGCGCGTCGCGCTCCTGCAGCTGGCGTTTCAGGTGATCGAGCAGCATCGCCGTGCGCGTCGCGGCCCCAAAGACGAAGGGCCCACTTCGCAGTGGGCCCTCGGGAAAAGGTGGCGCGGCTGGCAGGATTCGAACCCACGACCCCTTGGTTCGTAGCCAAGTACTCTATCCAACTGAGCTACAGCCGCGCGAGCCTCGCAGTATAGCAGGCTGTTTCAGATGCGTGCGGCCGACCTGAACGCGGCGCTCGCACGGGCCTCGTCGCCATCGCGTTGCGCCAGCACCGCGAGGTCGAGCCAGGCTTCGCGGCGCGCGGCCGCGGCGAGCGTCTTGTCCTCGGCCGCCTGCTCGAGGCACAGCCTCGCCTTGCCCCAGAGCTGGCTCGCGACGAAGGCGCGCCCGGCGGCATGGGCGAGCGCGCCCTCGCCGGGACAGGACTGCAGCGCGCCCTCGATGCGCGCGAGCCAGTCGGCGCCCAGTCCCTGGGCCGCATCGGCGAGCGCGAGCGCCACGGCATCGCGCTCCTCGCGGCCGAGCTGCGCGATACGGTCCCAGAAGGGGCGCAGCCAGGCGCGCGCGTCGTCGGGCGCGCCCAGCCCCGCCAGCGCGCGCGCCGCATGCGCGGCGACATGCGCATCGCGCCGATCGGCCCCCTCGAGCTCACGCCAGACGCGCCGCAGCTGATCAGCATCGCGCGCGCGGTCGAGCGCCTCGATCGCGAGCGAGCGGATCAGGCCGGCGGCGGCGGCCGGCGAGAAGCCCTGGTGCTTGGCAAGCAGGCGCGCGGTGCGCAGCGCCTCCATCGGCTCGCTTGCGAGCCGCGCGGCCTGCAGCTTCAGACGCAGCGCCTGCGTGCGGCGCGCGACGCCGGCCGGCAGCTCGCCGAGCAGCTCGAGCGTGCGCGGCGCGTCACGGTCGTCGAGCGCCCATTCCGCCGCGAGCAGCCGTGCCCCCTCCTCGGCCGGGCGCGCGACCGCATGACGGGCCGCGAGCTCGAGCGCGTGGCCGAGCTGCTCGTCGCGGCGCGTGCGGTCCTGCAGCCGGTGCAGGCTGCCGGCCGACAGCAGGTGGCCGAGCACGGTGAACTCGGCGTCGCGCTGCAGCTCGGGCGTGTCGGCCTGGATCGCGACGGCGCGCTGCGCCGCCTTGTGCGCGCGGCTGTAGCGTCCGCCGAAGTACTGCGCCAGCGCCTCGCGCAGCGCCGCCTGGGCAATGCGGTCGCGCCGCGAGACGCGCCATTCGCGCGCGCGCCGCGGCAGGCCGATCAGCGTGTTCGCGGCGTTGAACAGCGCGTTGAGCAGCAGGCAGAACAGGATCAGCGCGACGATGAACAGATTGAACGAGACGTCCAGGCGCCACGGCGCCCAGTAGAAGGTCACGAGGTTGTCGTTGTCGCCGAGCAGCGTCGCGCCGACGACCGCAACGATCGCCAGCAACAGCAGCCAGATGACGGCGCGCATCGCGTCCGGCCCGCCGCCTCAGCGCCCGGCCGCCGCGGTGGCCAGCGCGGCGAGCGTGTCGTCGGGCCGCGGCACCGCGGCGTAGCGCGTCTGCGTCGTCACGCTGCGCAGCAGTTCGAGCAGCACGGCGGTCTTGCGCGCGTTGCGATCGAAGTGGCGCTCGGTCGCCGCCAGCGCGGCCTGCAGGTCGGCCTGCGCCGTGTCGAACTGGCGGCTCAGCAGCGCGACGCGTGCGTTGAGCAGCCGCAGCTTGAGGTTCTCGCGCAGGAACCAGCGCTGCTCGGGCGCGAGCAGCATGGCCTCGGGCGTGTCGACGCGCGTCACGCGCACCAGCGTCGTGACCTCGGTCCACAGCGCGCCCCACCACTCGCCCAGCGCCGCGCCGATACCACCGACCGGCTCGGTCGCCGGCCTGCTGCCGGCGCGCGGCACCGCGGCGGGCGGCGCCGGCCGCGCGCTCTCGCGGCGGGGCGGCTCGAAGGCGAACAGCGGGGCGTCGTCGACCATGCGCACGCCCTCGTCGAGCTTGCTCGCCAGGCCCGCGAGATCGGCCACGCCGACGCCCTTGATGCGGTCGAGGTCACGCCCGACCGCGCGGCGCACCGCCTCGAGCCGCGGCTGATTGACGCGGCCGAGCCGCTCGTCGGCGGTGCGCAGCGCGGCCACCAGCGGCTCGACGCTGCCGGTGATCGCGCTGTGCTGCTGGGCCACGCGCACGCTGGCCTCGATGTCGGCCAGCAGGTTCTCGTCGCGCGAGCGTGACAGCGACACGATCAGCTCGTCGAGCTGGCCGCGCTGTCGCGCGACCTCGGCGACACGCCCTTCGAGCAAGGAGGCCTTGGTGACCGCCTCGCGCGACAGCTCCTGGGCCTGGCGAGCCAGCAGCGCCGCCTCGGTGGCCTGGGTCTGGCTGTCCTGCTGGCGGCGCACCAGCTCCTGCTCGAGCGCCTGCACGCGATCGCTGGCACGCCAGGCAAAACCGACCGCGAACAAGGCCCCCAGGCTCACGGCCGCGAGGAGCAGGCCCTGGGGCGACGGCCCCCGGCCGGCGTCGGGGCGCGGCGCGGCCGCCGGCCTGGTCTCGACGGGGGAGGACGTGGGCGGCTCGGGGGCCGCCACGGGTGGCAGGTGGGGCTCGCTCACGATGGCGCGGATTGTATCGACGCCCTCTACAGCGACCGCAGCGCGCCGACCAGCGCATCGAGCGTCGGCGCGAGCTCGCGCACCGCGGTGAAGCCGGCCGCGCGGGCGGTCTCGGCGATGCGCGGATGCGTGGCCAGCGCGAGCGAGTCGCGCCATGCGTCGCGCGGCCCGGCGAGGGCCTGCAGGTGGCCGATCGCCTCGGAGCTGCTGAAGCACCACACATGCGCATGCGGCGCGGCCAGCGCCTGTGCCCACACCGCCTGTTCCACGGCGCCCCAGTGCGGCGCGCCGCGCCGGTAGGTGGCCCGCACGTCGACCCGGGCCCCGGCCGCGCGCAGCGTGCCGATCAACCACTCCCGCCCGGTGCCGAGGCCCGCGTCCTCGCCGCTGCTGCCCCGCAGGATCAGCACCGAGCGCCCGGTCCAGGGCCCTTGCGGTCCGAGCACGGACCACAGCGATTCGGAATCGAACGCGAGGGCATCGGCGGGCGGCTCGACGATGCGCGTGACGCCCTGCGCGCGCAACGCCGCCGCGGTGCCCGGGCCGGGGGCGGCGGCGCGCAGCGCGGCAGGCCAGTCCACCCCGGCCGGTCGCTGGTCGAAGAACTGCTGCACCGCATTGGGGCTGACGAACATCACCAGATCGCGCCGCACCAGGCCCTGCCAGGCCTCGGCCAGCGGCCGTGGATCGGCCAGCGGCGCGATGCCGATCAGCGGCAGCGCGGCCGCCTCGAGCCCCTCGGCACGCAGCCGGCGCACCCAGTCCTCGGCCTGCCCCGCCGGGCGGGTGACCAGCGCACGCGGCATCAGCCGCTCAGCGCGGCGAGCAGCGCCGTGCCACCGCCCTCGCGCAGCCGCTCGGCGACGAGCCGCCCGAGCGCCTCGGCCGCGGCGGTGTCGCCGACGGCCGCCTCGGCACCGGCGCGCAGCAGCGTCGGCGGCGCATGCTCGGGGCCGCCGAGCACCGCGTCGAGCGCCAGCCGACCCTCGCCCTGCCAGCGTGCATGCGCGGCCAGCGGCATGCTGCAGCTGCCGCCGAGGGCGCGCGAGACGGCGCGCTCGGCATGCACGGCCAGCCAGGCGTGGCGGTCGGTCAGGGCCTGCAGCACGTCCCACAGCGCCGGGTGGCGCGTGGCGCAGTCGGCGCGCACCTCGATGCCGAGCGCGCCCTGGCCGGCGGCCGGCAGCATGCGTTCGGGCTCGAACACGCCGCGGATGCGCTGCGCGAGGCCGAGGCGCTTCAACCCCGCCGCGGCGAGCACGATCGCGTCGTACTGGCCCTCGTCGAGCTTGCGCAGCCGCGTGTCAAGGTTGCCGCGCAGCGGCTCGATCCTCAGGTCCGGGCGCCGCGCGCGCAGCTGGCCCAGACGCCGCAGGCTCGAGGTGCCGACCACCGCCCCGGGCGGCAGCGCGTCCAGGCTCTCGAAACGCGGCGACACCCAGGCATCGCGCGGGTCCTCGCGCTCGAGCACCGCCGCGAGCACGAAGCCCGCGGGCAGCTCCATCGGCACGTCCTTCAGCGAGTGCACCGCCAGGTGGGCCTCGCCGCTCTCGAGCGCGGTCTCGAGCTCCTTGACGAACAGGCCCTTGCCGCCGACCTTGCTGAGGGTGCGGTCCAGGATCTGGTCGCCGCGCGTGGTCATGCCGAGCAGCTCGACCGGGGCCTCGAGGCGCTCGCCGAGCAACGCGCGCACATGCTCGGCCTGCCACAGGGCGAGGCGGCTTTCACGCGTCGCGATGATCCAAGAAGACGGCTTGCTGTCCATGCGGCGATGCTAGCAGCGCGCCCCGCCACGGCCGGACGCTGGCACGGCCGCTGCTAGCATCTTCAGCCCCCGGAAGCCGCCACCATGCCCCGTCCTGCACGCCCCGCCCCGGCCGACACGGCCGACAAGAACCGCCCATTGGTCGAGGACATCCGGCTGCTCGGCCGCATCCTGGGCGACGTGATCCGGGAGCAGGAAGGCGCGGCGGCCTACGAGCTGATCGAGCGCATCCGCCAGCTCGCGGTGGCCTTTCGCCTCAAGCGCGACGCCTCGGCCGGCAAGTCGCTGGACCGGCTGCTGAAGAACCTGTCGGTCGAGCAGGCGGTGTCGGTGGTGCGCGCCTTCAGCTATTTCTCGCACCTGGCCAACCTGGCCGAGGACCGCCACCACCTGCGCCGCCGCCAGCACCACGAGCAGCTCGGCCATGTGCAGGAGGGTTCGCTGGCGATGAGCTTCGAGCGCCTCGCGCAGCGCGGCGTGCGCGCCTCCGAGATCGCCGACATGCTCGAGCGCGCCTACCTCTCGCCGGTGCTGACCGCGCACCCGACCGAGGTGCAGCGCAAGAGCATCCTCGACGCCGAGCGCGCGGTCGCCGCGCTGATCGCCGAGCGCGACGGCCTGGCCACCGAGCGCGAGTGCGCCGCCAACGAGGCCCAGCTGCGCGCCCGCGTCACCCAGCTGTGGCAGACGCGGCTGCTGCGCACCTCCAAGCTCAGCGTCATCAACGAGATCGACAACGTGCTGTCCTACTACCAGAGCACCTTCCTGCGCCAGATCCCGCGGCTGTACGAGGAACTCGAACAGCACCTGGCCGGGCACGAGGTCGCGCCCTTCTTCCGCATGGGCAACTGGATCGGCGGCGACCGCGATGGCAACCCCAACGTCTCCGCCGGCACGCTGCGCCACGCGGTGTCGCGCCACTGCGAGACCGCGCTGCGCTTCTACCTGACCGAGGTGCACGAACTCGGCGGCGAGCTGTCGATGTCGGCGATGCTGGTCGACGTCACCCCCGCGCTGCGGGCGCTGGCCGAGCGCAGCGGCGACACCAACGAGCACCGCCTCGACGAGCCCTACCGGCGTGCGCTGATCGGCGTGTACGCGCGGCTCGCCGCGACGCTGCAGGCCCTGACCGGCACCGAGGCGCTGCGCCACGCGGTCGCGCCGTCGGCGCCCTATGCGAGCGCCGACGAGCTGCTCACCGACCTGCGCGCCGTCGAGGCCTCGCTGGCCTCGCACTTCGGCGCCGCGCTGGCGGCCACGCGCCTGAAGCCGCTGATCCGTGCGGTGCAGGTGTTCGGTTTCCACCTCGCGACGATCGACCTGCGCCAGAGCTCGGACCAGCACGAGGCGGTCCTCGCCGAGCTGCTGGCCACCGCCGGCATCGAGCCCGACTACGCGGCGCTGCCCGAGGGAGGCAAGGTCGCGCTGCTGCTCGATCTGCTCAACGATGCGCGCAACCTGCAGGTGCGCGGCGCGGCCTACACCGAGCGCACGCGCGGCGAGCTGGCGATCTTCGAGGCCGCGCGCGAGCTGCGCCAGCGCTACGGCACGCCGACGATCCGCCACGCGATCATCAGCCACACCGAGACGGTCTCGGACCTGCTCGAGCTGCTGCTGCTGCAGAAGGAAGCCGGGCTGATGCGCGGCACGCTGCGCGGCGGCGCGGTCGCGGACCTGATCGTCGTGCCGCTGTTCGAGACCATCGCCGATCTGCGCCAAGCCGCCCCGATCATGCGCGATTTCTACGCGCTGCCGGGCGTGCTGGCGCTGGTGCTCAAGAGCGGCGCCGAGCAGGACATCATGCTCGGCTACTCCGACAGCAACAAGGACGGCGGCTTCTTCACCAGCAACTGGGAGCTCTACCGCGCC
>CAYOXW010000019.1:23033-25138 GCA_964408005.1 uncultured Methylibium sp. | reverse complement strand
ACCAGTCCTGGATGTTCTTCATCCACTGGTCGTAGGTGTTGACCCAGTTCTCGGGCACGAACCTGACGTCGCCCGAAGCGACCGCGTCGATCGCCTTCTGCGCGATGCTCTTGCCGTCGGGGCCGTTTTTGGTCATCGCGACAAACCACTGGTCGGTGAGCATGGGCTCGATCACCTGGCCGGTGCGCGCGCAGCGCGGCACCATCAGCTTGTGCTTCTTGACCTCGACGAGCAGACCCAGCGCGTCCAGGTCCGCGACGACCTTCTTCCGCGCGACGAAACGATCCAGCCCGCGGTAGGCCGCCGGCGCGTTGTCGTTCACCTTCGCATCGAGGGACAGCACGCCGATGATCGGCAGCCCGTGCCGCTGGCCGACCGCGTAGTCGTTGGCGTCGTGCGCCGGCGTGACCTTGACGACGCCGGTGCCGAACTCGCGGTCCACGTAGTCGTCGGCGATCACCGGGATGTCGCGCTCGCACAGCGGCAGCTTCACCGTCTTGCCGATCAGCGCCGCGTAGCGCTCGTCCTCGGGGTGGACCATCACCGCGACGTCGCCGAGCATGGTCTCGGGCCGCGTCGTCGCGACGACCACGGCGCCGGAACCATCGCTCAGCGGATAGCGGATGTGCCACAGGTGCCCGTCCTCCTCCTCGCTCTCGACCTCGAGGTCGGAGACCGCGGACTTCAGCACCGGGTCCCAGCTGACCAGCCGCTTGCCGCGGTAGATCAGGCCCTGCTCGAAGAGCTGCACGAAGGTGTCGGTGACGACCTTCGAGAGCTTCTCGTCCATCGTGAAGTACTCGTGGCCCCAGTCGACGCTGGCGCCGAGCCGGCGCATCTGCTGCGTGATGGTCGAGCCCGAATGCTCCTTCCACTCCCAGACGCGGGCGACGAAGTTCTTGCGGCCCAGGTCGTGGCGGCTCTGGCCCTGCTGCTCCAGCTGGCGCTCGACGACGATCTGCGTCGCGATGCCGGCATGGTCGGTGCCCGGCACCCACAGCGTGTTCTGCCCCTGCATCCGGTGGTAGCGCGTCAGCGCATCCATGATGGTCTGGTTGAACGCGTGGCCCATGTGCAGCACGCCGGTCACGTTGGGCGGCGGCAGCTGGATGCTGAACGAGGGCTTGGCCGCGTCGAGCGTCGGCGCGAACAGGCCGCGCTGTTCCCACAGCGGCGCCCACTTGGCCTCGATCGGGGCGGGGTCGAAGGACTTGTCGAGTTCGCTCATGGGTGCGGCAGCCGGCTGGAAACGCGAGCGGCGCCCCACGGGACGCCGCTGCTTGCGAGACCGCGATTTTATCGGGGAGGCCGACTCCTAGAATCCCGCCATGCCCCTGGCCGACTCCGAAGACGCCCTCTCCTCCGCTCCCCCGTCGGCCCCGGTGCCCGCGCGGCTGCTAGAGAACCTGAACCCCGAACAGCTCGCCGCCGTCACGCTGCCGCGCGGTCACGCGCTGATCCTGGCCGGTGCCGGCTCGGGCAAGACGCGGGTGCTGACGACGCGTATCGCCTGGCTGATCCAGACCGGCCAGCTCTCGCCGGCCGGCGTGATGGCGGTGACCTTCACGAACAAGGCCGCCAAGGAGATGCTGACGCGGCTGTCGACGATGCTGCCGATCAACGTGCGCGGCATGTGGATCGGCACCTTCCACGGCCTGTGCAACCGCTTCCTGCGCGCGCACTGGAAGCTCGCCGGCCTGCCGCAGAGCTTCCAGATCCTCGATGCGACCGACAGCGTCTCGGCCGTCAAGCGCGTCATCAAGGCGATGAAGCTCGACGAGGAGCGCTACGTCGCCAAGCAGGTGTCGTGGTTCATCGCCGGCTGCAAGGAGGAGGGCCTGCGGCCCAAGGACGTGGCGGTGCGCGACGAGCTCAGCCGCACCCAGCAGGCGATCTACCAGGCCTACGAGGACCAGTGCCAGCGCGAGGGCGTGGTCGATTTCGCCGAGCTGATGCTGCGCGTCTACGAGCTGCTGCGCGATCATGCCGAGTTGCGCGCGCACTACCAGCGGCGCTTCCGCCATGTGCTGGTCGACGAGTTCCAGGACACCAACAAGCTGCAGTACGCGTGGCTGAAGATGTTCGCCGGGCCCGAGAGCAGCCTG
>CAYOXW010000019.1:0-23023 GCA_964408005.1 uncultured Methylibium sp. | reverse complement strand
ACCCGGCCCGCAGGACACGGCGGCTCGGCCGCGGCAGCGCGTGTTCGCGGTCGGCGACGACGACCAGAGCATCTACGCCTTCCGCGGCGCGCAGGTCGGCAACATGGCCGACTTCGAGCGCGAGTTCCGCGTTGACAAGGTCGTCAAGCTCGAGCGCAACTACCGCAGCTTCGGCAACATCCTCGACGCGGCCAATGCGCTGATCGCGCACAACACGCGACGCCTGGGCAAGACCCTGAGCACCGAGGCCGGCCCCGGCGAGCCGGTGCGCGTCTACGAGGCCAGCAGCGACTTCGCCGAGGCGCAGTGGCTGCTCGACGAGGCGCGCCAGCTGATCCGCGACGGCTCGCCGCGCAGCGAGATCGCCGTGCTCTACCGCAGCAATGCGCAGAGCCGCGTGATCGAGAGCGCGCTGTTCAACGCCGGCATGCCCTACCGCGTCTACGGCGGCCTGCGCTTCTTCGAGCGTGCCGAGGTCAAGCACGCGCTGGCGTATCTCCGGCTGATCGAGAACCCGAGCGACGACACCAGCTACCTGCGCGTCGTCAACTTCCCGGCCCGTGGCATCGGCGCGCGCACGCTCGAGCAGCTGCAGGACGCGGCGCGCCAGAGCGGGCGCAGCCTGTGGCAGAGCGTCGGCGCGGTGTCGGGCAAGGGCGGCGCCAACCTGCAGGCCTTCAACACGCGGGTCGACGCGATGCGCGAGGCCACGCGCGGGCTGACGCTGCGCGAGATCATCGAGCACATGCTCGACGCCAGCGGCCTGCGCGATTTCTACCGCGCCGAGAAGGAGGGCGCCGAGCGGCTCGAGAACCTCGACGAGCTGGTCAACGCCGCCGAGGCCTTCGTCACCCAGGAGGGTTTCGGCAAGGACGCGGTCGCGCTGCCCGTCGACGAGCAGGCCGGTGCGATCGCCGAGGGCTTCCCGGTCGCGGTCGCGCCGGCCGAGACCCAGCCCGACGCCGAGACCGGCGAGATCATGTCGCCGCTCGCGGCCTTCCTGACGCATGCCGCGCTCGAGGCCGGCGACAACCAGGCCCAGGCCGGCCAGGACGCGGTCCAGCTGATGAGCGTGCACGCGGCCAAGGGCCTGGAGTTCGACCAGGTCTTCATCACCGGCCTGGAAGAGGGCCTGTTCCCGCACGAGAACTCGGCCAGCGACCCCGACGGGCTGGAGGAGGAGCGCCGGCTCGCCTATGTCGCGATCACGCGGGCGCGAAAGCGGCTCTACCTGAGCTTCAGCCAGACCCGCATGCTGCACGGCCAGACCCGCTACAACCTCAAGAGCCGCTTCTTCGACGAGCTGCCCGAGGGCGCGCTGCGCTGGATCACGCCGCGCAACCAGGGCTTCGGCTCGGGCTTCGCGCGCGACTACCAGGCCGCCTGGCAGCGCGGCAGCGGGCTGGGCTCGATGGTCGGCGCCGGCCGCGTGGCGCCGGCCGCTCCACCGGCGGCCTTCGAGGCCGCGGCGCGCGCGACGCCGCAGGGCCTGCGCTCGGGCCAGGGCGTGTTCCATACCAAGTTCGGCGAGGGCGTGATCGTCACGCTCGAGGGTGTCGGTGCCGACGCGCGCGCCCAGGTCAACTTCGGCCGCCACGGCATGAAGTGGCTGGCGCTGTCGGTGGCGAAGCTGACGCCGGTCGACTAGGGCCCGCGCGGCCCGGCGCACACTGGCCCCCAGCCCGTGTCTGCCCCAGGAGGCCGCCATGTCCCTACCCGCGCGCCTGACCCGCTACCTCGACCAGCGCGGCGCCCGCTACGAGCTGCGGACGCACGACCACAGCCGCACCAGCGCGCAGACGGCGCGCGTGGCGCAGGTGCCGCCGGCGCAGCTCGCGAAGTCGGTGCTGCTCGAGGACGAGGACGGCTGCGTGATGGCCGTCGTGCCGGCCGACCGGAGGGTGATGGTCGGCGAGCTCGCGCGGCTGCTCGGCCGCAGGGCGCTGCGCCTGTCCGACGAGGCCCGCCTGGCGGCGCGCTTCGACGGCTGCGAGCCCGGGGCGCTGCCGCCGGTCGGCATGGCCTGGGAGGTCGAGACGGTCGTCGACGACGCGCTCGGCCAGGCCCCGGTGGTCTACCTCGAGGCCGGCGACCATGTATGCCTGCTGCAGATGTCGCGCGAGCAGTTCCTCGCGCTGATGGACGGGCAGCGCCACGGTCATTTCTGCAAGACGCCGGTGCACTGAGTCCGCGGAGGCACCCATGGACCCCGACAGCTTCAACCTCAGCCTGCGCAAGTTCCTGAAGACGGTCGGCGTCGGCTCGCAGCGCGACATCGAGCAGGCGGTCGCGCAGGCGCTGGCCAGCGGCGCGCTGCGCGGCGACGAGACGCTCGCGGTCGGCGTCACGCTGGAGATCGGCGCGCTGCGGCTGCGCGCGCGCTTCGACGGCGAGATCCGGCTGCAGTAGGCGCGGTTCAGCCCGGTGCCACCGCCAGGTAGTGGTCAGCGAGCAGCAGCGCGAACAGCCCGAACAGCGTGCTGATCGAGCAGCGGAAGGTCGGCATCGCCCAGCGCTCGTCGCGCCGCAGCCGCCACGCGAACCACGCGAAGCGCGCGCCCAGCAGCGCGGCGCCGCCGAGGTAGAGCGCGCCGCTCGGGCCGAGCAGCGCCGGCAGCAGGCTGATGGCCCAGAACGCCAGCGCATAGCCGAGGATGCGCGAGGTGGTGAACGCGACGCCATGGGTGACCGGCAGCATCGGCACGCCGGCGCGCGCGTACTCGTCGCGGCGGTGGATCGCCAGCGCCCAGAAATGCGCCGGGGTCCAGACGAAGATCATCAGGAACAGCAGCAGCGCCGCGGCGTCGAGCCGCCCGGTCACCGCGACCCAGCCGAGCAGCGGCGGCGCCGCGCCGGCCGCGCCGCCGATGACGATGTTCTGCGGCGTCGCATGCTTGAGCCAGACGCTGTAGACCAGCGCGTAGCCGAGCAGCGCGGCGACCGTCAGCGCCGCGCACAGCGCGTTGGTCCAGGCCAGCAGCAGCGCCAGCCCGGCACCGCCGAGCAGCGCCGCGAAGGCCAGCACCTGGCCGGCCTGCAGGCTGCCGCTGGGCAGCGGGCGGTCACGGGTGCGCGCCATCAGCGCGTCGATGCGGCGATCGACCAGGTGGTTCAGCGCGGCGGCAGCGGCGGCCACCAGGCCGATGCCCAGCGGCGCGGCCAGCGCGACGCGCCAGGGCGGCGCGGCCGGCGCGGCCAGCAGCATGCCGACGACGACGGTGAACAGCATCAGCGCGACGACGCGCGGCTTGGTCAGCTCGACGTAGTCGCGCCAGCGCGGAGGCAGCGCTGGCAGGGCGAGGGGCGTGTCGATGGCGTGCTCCCGGTCACGAGCTCAGCCGAAGAACAGCAGCCGCGTCAGCAGCGTGTAGCCGGCCTCGGAGGCCATCAGCCCCACCAGCACCAGCAGCGCCAGCGGCGGCAACAGGATCGCGCACACCAGCGCCAGGCGCTCCCAGGCCATGTGCATGAAGACCGCGACGATCAGCCCGGCCTTCAGCAGCATGAAGCTCAGGATCAGGCCCCAGCGCAGCAGCCCCTGCAGGTGGAAGTAGTCGACCGCGTAGGACATCGCGCTGAGCACGAACAGCAGCGCCCAGATCTTCAGGTACAGCCCGATCGGGTGCTGCTGGCCGGCGGCCGTCGTGGATGCATGCATGGCGACCTCACCAGAGGTAGAAGAGGGCGAAGATGAAGACCCAGACCAGGTCGACGAAGTGCCAGTACAGGCCGGCGATCTCGACGATCTGGTAGTTGCCGCTTTTCTCGTAACGGCCGCGCAGCACGCGCGTGGCGACGACCAGCAGGTAGACCACGCCGGCGCTGACGTGCAGGCCGTGGAAGCCGGTGATCATGAAGAAGCTCGAGCCGAACTGCGCCGCCCCCATCGGGTTGCCCCAGGGCCGCACGCCCTCGGCGATCAGCTTGCTCCACTCGAAGGCCTGCATGCCGACGAAGGTGGCGCCGAGCACGGCGGTCGCGAGCATCAGCGCCGCGGTGGGCCGGCGCTCGCGGCGGTAGGCGAAGTTGACCGCCATCGCCATCGTGCCGCTGCTCGAGATCAGCACGAAGGTCATGATCGCGATCAGGATCATCGGCACGTCGACGCCACCGATGTGCAGCGCGAACACCTGGCTCGGGTTTGGCCACGCGACCGTGGTCGCGGTGCGCACCGTCATGTAGCTCGTGAGGAAGCAGCCGAAGATGAAGGTGTCGCTGAGCAGGAAGAACCACATCATCGCCTTGCCCCACGAGACGCGGAAGGTCTCGCGGTCGCCCGACCAGTCGGCGACCAGGCCGCGCCAGCCGGCGCTCGGGGCGGGCAGGGCGGCGGTCGGCGTGCTCATCGTCGGCTCCTCGTCCGGGTCAGGCGCTGCCGCACAGATAGCGCACCAGCGCCGGCGTCAGCCCGGCCAGCGTCGCGTACAGCAGCCCCCACACCGCCAGCAGGAAATGCCAGTAGCGCGCGCACAGCGCGAGGCGCCGTGGCGCGTCGGTGCCGGCAGGCCAGGCGCTGCGCGCCGCCCAGCCCCCGGCGACCAGCCCGCCGGCCACGTGCAGGCCGTGCAAGGCGGTCAGCAGGTAGAAGAAGCTCGCCGCCGGGTTGCCGCTCAGCGTGACCTGCGCGGCCAGCAGCGCCTGCCAGGCCCACCCCTGCGAGCCGAGGAAGCCCAGCGTCGCGAGCGCACCGGCGATCAGCGCGGCGCGCAGCGGCCGGCCGGCGCGCGCCGCGTTCGCCGCGCGCTGCAGCGCCGCGCTCGCGACGACCAGCAGCGCGGTGCTCAGGCCGAGCTGCCAGGGCAGCGCGATCGGGCTCCAGTCGCTGCCGTCCATGCGCATCACGTAGGCGGCACCGAACAGCGCGAACAGCGTGCTCGCGACGCCGATGAAGACCCACAGGCCGATGCCGGCCGCCGCCTCGGGCGGCGGGCGCCGCCCGCGCGTGGTGGTGGGCGCGCGACCCGCACCGCCGGCCCCGCGGCCCGCGGCGGCGCGCCACAGCGCGGTGGCGGGGTTCATGCCTTGACCTCCGCGGCCGGCCGCGGCGGCGCCGGCGCCTCGGGCTCCAGGCCACCGGCCTGCGGCGGCGCGTTCTGCGCGATGAAGTCCTGCGGCGCGCCCGGCACGCTGTAGGCATAGGCCCAGCGGTGCACGACCGGCAGCGTCGGTCCCCAGTTGCCGTGCACCGGCGGCGTCTGCGGCGTGGCCCACTCGAGCGAGGCGGCGCGCCAGGGGTTGGCATCGGCGCGGCGGCCGCGCCACAGGCTGGACGCGAGGTTCCAGACGAAGATCAGCTGCGCCGCGCCGACCAGCAGCGCGGCGAGCGTGATGAAGGTGTTGAGCTGGTGCGCCGACGCCGGGATGAACTGGTAGTTGTCGAAGTTGTAGTAACGCCGCGGCATGCCGAGCACGCCGAGGTAGTGCATCGGGAAATAGATCAGGTAGGTGCCGATGAAGGTGAGCCAGAAGTGCCAGCGACCGAGCCGTTCGTCGAGCAGGCGTCCGGTCACCTTCGGGTACCAGTGGTAGAGCCCGCCGAACACCACCAGCAGCGGCGCCACGCCCATCACCATGTGGAAGTGCGCGACGACGAAGTAGGTGCCCGACAGCGGGATGTCGACGCTGACGTTGCCGAGGAAGAGCCCGGTCAGCCCGCCGGCCAGGAAGGTGCACAGGAAGGCCAGCGCGAACAGCATCGGCACCGTCAGGTGGATGTCGCCGCGCCACAGCGTCAGCACCCAGTTGTAGACCTTGATCGCGGTCGGCACCGCGATGATCAGCGTGCTGGTCGCGAAGAAGAAGCCAAACCACGGGTTCATGCCGCTGACGAACATGTGGTGGGCCCAGACCACGAAGCTCAAGGCGCCGATGATCACGATCGCCCACACCATCGTGCGGTAGCCGAAGATGGCCTTGCGCGCGTGCACGCTGATCAGGTCCGAGACGATGCCGAAGGCCGGCAGCGCGACGATGTAGACCTCGGGGTGGCCGAAGAACCAGAACAGGTGCTGGAACAGCAGCGGGCTGCCGCCGCGGTAGCCGGTGACCTGGCCCATCGAGACCAGCGCCGGCATGAAGAAGCTGGTGCCCAGGGTCTTGTCGAGCAGCATCATCACGCCGCTGACGAACAGCGCCGGGAAGGCCAGCAGCGCGAGGATGGTGGCGACGAAGATGCCCCACACCGTCAGCGGCATGCGCAGCAGCGTCATGCCCTCGCAGCGCGCCTGCAGCACGGTGGTGACGTAGTTCAGGCCGCCCATCGTCGTCGCGACGATGAAGATCAGCAGCGACACCAGCATCAGGATGATGCCCCAGTCGTGCCCCGGCGTGCCGGGCAGGATGGCCTGCGGCGGGTACAGCGTCCAGCCCGCGCCGGTCGGCCCGCCGGGCGCGAAGAAGCTCGCCAGCAGCACCAGCACCGACAGCGCGTAGACCCACACGCTGAGCATGTTGAGGTAGGGGAACACCATGTCGCGCGCACCCACCATCAAGGGGATCAGGTAGTTGCCGAAGCCGCCGAGGAAGAGCGCGGTCAGCAGGTAGATCACCATGATCATTCCGTGCATCGTGACGAACTGGTAGTAGCGCTCGGGCGTGATGAACTCGAAGCGGCCCGGGAAGCCGAGCTGCAGCCGCATCAGGTGAGACAGCACCATGCCCAGCAGGCCGACCGCGATCGCGATGCAGGCGTACTGCACCGCGATGACCTTGTGGTCCTGGCTCCAGACGTACGTCGTCAGGAAGCTGCGCGGCGCGTGCTCGGCGGTGTCCATGGCGGGTCAGCGGGCCGGCGCGGCGCCGCCGAGCGAGCGGATGTAGGCCACCAGCGCGTCGCGCTCGGCGTCGCTCAGCGCGACCTGCGGCATCACCGGCGGGTAGCCCTGCACGGTGCGGGCCTTCGGGTCGCGGATCTCGGTCGCGAGGAAGGCCTCGTCGACCGCCGCGCTGGAGCCGTCGGCCAGCGTCTCGCGGCGGCCGTAGAGGCCGCGCCAGCTCGGCCCGACGCCGGGGCTGCCGTCGACCGAGTGGCAGGCGGTGCAGCCCTTGGCCTGCGCCAGCGCGCGGCCGGCGGCGGCGGGATCGCCGGTGGCTGCGGGCGGCGCGAGCGACGCCGCGAAGCTCGGCTGCGCCTGCAGCCAGGCCTGGAAGGCCGCGGTGTCCTCGACCACGACGTAGGCGCGCATGTTGGAGTGGCCGACGCCGCACAGCTGGGCGCACAGCACCTCGAAGCGCCCGGCCTGGGTCGGCGTGAACCAGAACCAGGTCACCATGCCCGGCACCAGGTTCATGCGGGCGCGGAACTGCGGCGCGTAGAAGTCGTGCAGCACGTCATGCGAGCGCAGCAGCAGCTTGACCGGCCGGCCGAGCGGCAGGTGCAGCTCGTTGCTGCCGACCAGGCGGTCGTCCTGTGCGGCGGTATCGGCCGGATCGAGCGCGAAGGGGTTGGCGGCGCCGAAGAAGCGCGCGTCGCTGCGGCCCAGCGTGCCGCCCTCGCCGGGGAAGCGGTAGCGCCATTGCCACTGCTGGCCCAGCACCTCGACCACCAGCGCGTCGCGCGGCGGCTGCACGTACTCGGCATAGACCAGCAGCCCGGGCGCCAGCAGCGCGACGATGCCGACGGTGGTGACGCCGATCAACCAGCGCTCGAGCCGGTGGTTCACCGGCGCATAGGCGGCGCGCGCGCCGGGCCGGTGCCGAAAGCGCAGCAGCGTGCCGGCGATGAACAGGTTGATGACGACGAAGAACAGCCCGGTGATCGCCAGCGTGATCGACAGCGTCGTGTCCATCTGCTGCCAGTGCGAGGCGAGCGGCGTCGTCCACCAGGGGCTCCACCAGTGGAACAGCACCGAGCCGACGATGATCACGATCAGCGTCCACGCGATGGCCACGGACCACCTCCTTCGGGTCGGCGCCGGGGCCGCGCTGGCGGCCCGCCGGGTGCCGGTTCAACTCCGGTTCAGCTTCCAGTACAGCAGCGCCGCGACGGCGCCGAACACCGCATGCGCGAGCAGCGTCGCGACGCTGCGCAGCTCGGCGAACCACGGGAACACGGCGGTCATTGCATAGAAATCGAACAGGTACAGCGCCACGCCGAACAGGCCGCCGACCGGCAGCGCCACGGCGGGGTGCGTGTCCCAGTGGAAGCCGGCCAGGATGAAGGCCAGCAGCAGCGCGAACGCGACGCCGAGCGCGTAGTGCGTGACGAGCGCGGTGAGCACGATGCCGGCGCCGAATTCGGAGGTCGCCAGCGCGTCCGGGCCGAGCGCGATCGCCGCGATCAGGTGCGACGAGCGCCACGGGCTGACGCCGCTGACGAAGGCCGACCACAGCAGGTCCAGCACCATCAGTACCGCCCCGGCGGCGAGGCCGGCAACCGCGGCCGCCGGCCAGTCGGGCAGGCGGTGCTCCCAGTGTTGCGAGGAGAGATGAAGGTCCATGATCGCCTCCGCGAAGCGCGCGCCGGCAGCGCTCGCGCCGCCGGCGGCGGGCTCAGGGGACAGCCGCCATGTCGGGCGGCGCGCTCGCGCGCGCCATGGGGGTGGGTTGCGCCGGCCGTCGGCCGATGACGTCGCGCCTGGCGCTTGCCAGCGCGGGCAGCGGCCGATGCGTGCGTCTGTTCATGGGCCCTCTTTCGTCGCCGGCGACAACAACGGGTGGGCGGCAAATGTCTTATACACACCCGGCCATTCATGCGACGTAAGCAGGGCCATGGCGGCCGTGCCGGCCCGGCGGGAACGGTCGTCGGTGGGGTGGGCAGGCCCGGGCTAGCGGCCCGGCGGTGGCAGCGGCTTCGGCTCGGCCTGTCCGCCGGGGGCCACCGGCGCACTGAAAGCCGGCGGCTCGGGCGCCGACGCGGCTGATGCGGCGGGCTGCGGCGCCGGCGCGGGCTTCTCGGCCACCTTCACGTTGATGCCGCTCGAGTCGGCCGGCTTGTCGTCGTCCTTCATCGCGTCGATGCCCGCGCCGATCGCCTTGCCGGTCAGCTCGATGCCGGTGCTGACGACCGCCCCGGTCACGCTGACGGCCGCGCCGACGACCGCACCGCCGACGGTGACGACCGTGCAGCCGCCCAGCAGCAGCGAGACGGCGGCGACGAGCAGGGCACGGGGCGGGGTCATGCCCGCAGTATCGCGGCCAGCGGCGCCGCACCGGGTCACGGGCGCTTCATGGAGATGTCACGGCGCTTTCATGCGGGCTGCCTACCGTTGCAGGGTTTGCCGTTGCCCCGCAGCGGCGCCCCGCCTTCGCAAGGAACCCCGATGAACAAGCCCCTCGACCTTCCCGTCGGCCGCCTCGCCGAGCATGACGACGAGCACTGCAACCCCAGCGCCAACCCCAGCTTCAGCGAGGTGCTGGACGCGCGCCTGAGCCGGCGCATGCTGCTGCGCGGCGGCGTCGGAACGGCGGCGACCGCGGTGCTCGGCGGCCTGGGCCTGTCGGCCTGCGGCGGCGGCGGCACCGATGCCGTGGCCGCGATGGAGCGCACCCAGCGCGCGATCGGTGCCCGGCCCGATGAGCTCGAGCCGATCACTTCGCTGCGCTTCACGCCGGTGGCCAAGAGCATCGCCGACATGGTGAGCGTGCCGCTCGAGTACGACTACAGCGTCCTGATCGCACTCGGCGACCCGCTGGACGCCACGACGCCGGCCTACCGCAACGATGGCAGCGACACCGATTTCGACCGCCGCTCGGGCGACCACCACGACGGCATGGAGTACTTCGGCCTCAGCGCCAACGGCCTGCGGCGCGACGTCAACGGCTCGACGCGCGGCCTGATCGCGATGAACCACGAGGCGACGAGCCACCCGAGCGGCTGGCGGCCGTCGATCTTCATCCACCCGACGGGCGGCACGAACACCGCGGCGCGACCGGCCGCCGAGGTCGAGAAGGAGTTCGGCATCCACGGCCTCGCCGTCGTCGAGGTGCGCAAGGCCGACGGCAGGTTTGAGTACGTCCGTGCCTCGGGCTACAACCGCCGCATCACGCCGCTGACGCCGGTCGAGGTCTCGGGCCCGCTGCGCGGCCACCCGCTGATGGTCACGAAGTACGACCCGAGCGGCCGCACGACGCGCGGCACGCTGAACAACTGCGGCACCGGCGTCACGCCCTGGGGCACCTACCTGAGCGGCGAGGAGAACTGGGCCGGCTACTTCACCCGCGGCGCCACCGACGACGCCGCGCGTGGCAACGACAAGAGCACCGTCGCGCTGCGCCGCTACGGTCGTGCCCAGGGTGCCGCGAGCCGCCACGGCTGGGAGACCCCGGTCGACGACCCGGCCCGCGCCGACCGCTATGCGCGCTGGAACATCGGCCGGACGGGTGCCTCGGCCGATGGCAGCGACGACTACCGCAACGAGCTCAACGGCATGGGCTGGGTCGTCGAGCTGGATCCCTACGATCCGCTGGCCCCGGTGAAGAAGCGCAGCGCGCTGGGCCGCTTCGCGCACGAGAGCGCGGTCTTCGGTCCGTGCCAGCCGGGCAAGCCGCTGGTGGTCTACCTGGGCGACGACTCGCAGGGCGAGTACATGTACAAGTTCGTCTCGGAGGCCAAGTGGACGCCGGCCGACGCCGAGCCGAGCAAGCGCCTCGCCGGCGGCGACAAGTTCCTCGACAGCGGCAAGCTCTACGTCGCGAAGTACCGCGCCGACGGCAGCGGCGAGTGGGTCGAGCTGACGATCGCCAACCCGCTGATCGCCGGCTATGCGGCCTATGCCTTCGCCGACCAGGTCGACGTGCTCGTGAACGCGCGGCTCGCCGCCGACGCGGTCGGCGCGACCAAGATGGACCGTCCGGAGTGGTGCGGCGTGAACCCCGCGAACGGCGAGGTCTACGTGACGCTGACGAACAACAGCAACCGCAAGGTCTCCCCCACCGGCACGCAGTTCGGTCTCGACGCGGCCAACCCGCGCGCCTACGTCGACGCCGACGGCCCGGGCACCTCGCAGGGCAACGTCAACGGCCACATCGTGCGCATGGCCGAAGCCGGCGGCGAGTCGACCGCGACGAGCTTCACCTGGGACGTCTACCTGTTCGGCGCCGAGGTCGACTCGCTCGCGAGCGTGAACCTGTCCAGCCTGAGCGGCACGCAGGACTTCTCCAGCCCCGACGGCCTGTGGTTCAGCCCCCGCACCGGCGTGTGCTGGATCCAGACCGACGACGGCGCGTACACGAACGAGACCAACTGCATGATGCTCGCCGGCCTGCCGGGCCGTGTCGGCGACGGCGAGAAGCGCACGCTCAGCTACACCCGGGCCGACGGCAGCACCGTCGCGGTCGACACCTACGTCGGTGCGGCGCCGGCAGCCGACCGGCTGGCGCGCTTCCTGGTCGGCCCGGTCGATTGCGAGATCACCGGCTGCACCGAGACGCCCGATGGCAAGGCGCTGTTCGTCAACATCCAGCACCCGGGCGAGCGCACGCCGGTGGCCGCGCTGCAGGCCGCCGGCGGCGACAACGTCGCGGCCTTCCTGAGCCAGTGGCCGGCGAATGCCGGCTACGGTGCCGGCCGGCGTCCGCGCTCGGCGACGATCGTCATCACCCGCAAGGACGGGGGGCGCATCGGCGAGTGAGAGTCCCCTCCCCAGGCCCCGCTGGCACGGGGCGTGGCACGGCCGGCCCCGGGAGGGCCGGCCTTTTTTATGCCAGCGCGGTCGGCGGGGGCGGCTCGTCGACCTCGAAGGAGTCGGCGAAGCTGAAGTACAGCGAGGCGTAGAACGCCGTCGAGAACAGCGTCGCGCCGGGCAGCAGCACCAGCGTCGCCCCCTGCGGGCTGCCGAGCAGCAGGAACACCAGCTGCGCGAACACGGTGAACGCGGCGGTGATGCCGAACCAGGTCAGGCCGTAGAGGGCGAAGGCCCCGAGGCTGCGCAGGCAGGCGATGACGCTCGCGAACACCGCCTTGGCCGCATCCATGCGACCCCAGTGGATCAGCGCGGGCGCGTGCCAGAACACCAGCGACAGCGCCCCGAACACCGCCAGGCGCAGCAGCAAGCCGCTGCCGAGGCCGGCTTGCTCGACCGTCTCCGGGGTCGCGCGGCCCTCGGCGATGGCCTGCAGGGCGGCGTCGAAGCGCCCGCCGTCGAGCGCCTGCACCGCGGCCAGGGCCAGCAGGGCCACCAGCGCATAGGCGAGGCTGAGTGTGACGAGCCGGCGGCGCTGCAGCGCGTCGCTCCAGGGCTCGAGCAGCAGCCGCGGGGTCGGGGGGCGGCCGTCGAGCGTGGCGCGCGAGGCCAGCATGAAGGCAAGCGTGGCCGCCGGCATCAGCGCGAGCGCCAGCACGCTGCCGATCAGGGGCAGCTGCGCGAGCAGCAGCATGGCCAGCCCGGTCAGAGCGAACAGCGCGCCGAACACGAGCGGCTGGCGCAAGAACACCCGGAAGCCGGCGCGCACCCACATCACGCCGAGCAGGGGCGGGACGGTCTTGAGCCTCATGGAGCCTCCTGCGGGCCGGGGGCGGCCGACGTCGTCGTCGGACGGTGGGACCTCATCGCGCGAGCGGGGGGTGCCAGGGCTGCACGATGCGCTCGCGCAGCACGCGCTCGAAGTGCGTCGGATCGTGCGGGGTCAGCATGTGGGCCGTGCGCGGCAGGTGGAAGTCCCACAGCCGCGAGACCCAGAAGCGCAGCGCGGCGGCGCGCAGCAGAGCGGGCATCAGGCGCTGCTCGTCACCGCTCAGCGGCCGAACCTGGTCGTAGGCGGTGACGAAGGCCGCGGCGCGCTCCTCGTCGAGGCGGCCCGAGTCGAGGTCGATGCACCAGTCGTTCAGGCACACCGCGATGTCGAAGCCGAGGCGGTCGACGCCGGCGAAGTAGAAGTCGAAGAAGCCGCTGAGGTGCGGGTGGCCGCCCGGGCCGTCCTCGAACATCACGTTGTCGCGGAACAGGTCGGCGTGGATCGGGCCGCGCGGCAGCGCCGCGTCCGAGGCCGAGGTGGCGACGCTGTGCTGGAAGGCCAGCTCGGCGTCGATCAGCGCGCGCTGGGACTCGCTCAGGTGGGGCCGCACCAGCGGGATGGTCTCGTCCCACCAGGCCAGCCCGCGCAGATTGGGCTGCTGGCGCGGGTAGCTCGCGCCGGCACGGTGCATGTGCGCGAGCATCGCGCCGACCTGGCGGCAGTGTGCGGCGCTCGGCGCCATGACATGGCGGCCGCGCAGCCGGTCGACGATCGCCGCCGGCTTGCCGTGCAGCGCGTGCAGGATCTCGCCGCGCTCGTCGGCCTGCGGGCCGGGCACCGGGATGTCGCGCTGCTTCAGGTGCTGCATCAGATGCAGGTAGAAGGGCAGCTGCTCGAAGCCCAGGCGCTCGAACACCGTCAGCACGAACTCGCCGTGCTCGGCGCTGAGGAAGTAGTTGGTGTTCTCGATGCCGGCGGCGATCGGCTTGAGCGCCAGCAGCCGGCCGAGTCCGACGCGCAGCGTGAGGGCGGCGGCCTCGTCGAAGCCGACTTCGGTGAAGACCGCCATCGCGGCCTAGAAGCTCAAGACGCGCCAGACCGCCTGGCCCGTCGCGCCCTTGCCCGAGTGCGGGCCCTCGACGTTGTCGCGACCGGCGTCGAGCGGCAGCACCTCGTACTCGGCCTTGATCGGCCCCTTGGGCTGGACCTTGGTGCTGCGCACCGCACCGCGCACGCGCACCTCTTCGATGCGGGCGTTGTCGTCCTCGATCACGCTGCGCTTGACGGCTGGCTCGGGCGCAGCGGGCTTGCCGACGGCCGCGGCCGTCTCGGGCGCCGTGGGCCGCGTTCCGTCCGCGGGCGGCTCGGCACGGGCCGCGAGCGCTGCCGCGGCCAGAGCGGCAGCGAGGGCGACGGAGACGGTGCGGGAGGCCATGTCGCGATTGTAGGCCGCGTGCCGTGCGGGCAGCCGCGACAATGGCCGCATGAGTGACATTCTCGAAGGGGGGCTGCTGCTGGTCGACGGCTCCAGCTACCTGTACCGCGCCTACCACGCGCTGCCCGACCTGCGCAATCCGGCCGGCGAGCCGACCGGCGCGATCCGCGGCATGGTCGCGATGCTGAAGAAGCTGCGCGAGGAGCATCCGTCGGCGCATGCGGCCTGCGTGTTCGACGCCAAGGGCAAGACCTTCCGCGACGACTGGTACCCCGAGTACAAGGCCAACCGCGCCTCGATGCCCGAGGACCTGGCGCGACAGATCGAGCCGATCCACAGGGTCGTCCGGCTGCTCGGCTGGCCGGTGCTCGAGGTGCCGGGCATCGAGGCCGACGACGTGATCGGCACGCTGGCGCGGGCCGCCGCGGCGCGCGGGCAGAAGGTGCTGATCTCGACCGGCGACAAGGACCTCGCACAGCTCGTCGATGAGCACGTGACGCTGATCAACACGATGGACAAGCCGCCGACGCGCCTCGACGCGGCCGGCGTGCGCGAGAAGTTCGGCGTGCCGCCGGAGCGCATCGTCGACTACCTGACCCTGGTCGGCGACACGGTCGACAACGTGCCGGGCGTCGAAAAGGTCGGCCCGAAGACCGCCGCCAAGTGGCTGGGCGAGTTCGGCTCGCTCGACGGCGTGACCGCCGCGGCCGAGGCCATCAAGGGCGTGGCGGGCGAGAACCTGCGCAAGGCGCTGGACTGGCTGCCGACCGCGAAGCGGCTCGTCACGGTCAAGACCGACTGCGCGCTGCCGCTGCCCGGCTGGCCGGCCGAGGGCGCCCTGGATGCGCTGGCCTGGCAGGCCGAGGACCGCGAGGCGCTGCTGGCCTTCTATGCGAGCAATGATTTCCGCGCCTGGAAGCAGGAGCTGGCCGGCGACGCCACGGCGCCGGCACCGGCCGAGGCCCCCGGCGAGGCGCCCGTCGTGGCGGCTCCCGTGGCCGGCCACTACGAAGCCGTGCTCGACTGGGACGCGTTCGAGCGCTGGCGCGCGAAGATCGAGGCCGCGCCGCTGGTCGCGCTCGACACCGAGACCGATTCGCTCGAGCCGGTGTGCGCGCGCATCGTCGGGCTGAGCTTCAGCGTCGCGGTCGGCGAGGCCTGCTACATCCCGCTGGCCCACAACTACCAGGGCGCGCCCGAGCAGCTGCCGCTCGACGAGGTGCTCGCGCGGCTGCGCCCCTGGCTCGAGGACGCCACGCGCGCCAAGCTCGGCCAGAACATCAAGTACGACCAGCATGTGTTCGCGAACCACGGCCTCGCGGTGCGCGGCTATGCCCACGACACGCTGTTGCAGAGCTACGTGCTCGAGGCCCACAAGCCGCACAGCCTGGAAAGCCTGGCGAGCCGCCATCTGGGCCGCCGCGGCCTGAGCTACGAGGACGTCGCCGGCAAGGGCGCGCAGCAGATCCCCTTCGCGCAGGTCGGCGTCGAGCGCGCCACCGAGTACTCGGGCGAGGACAGCGACATGACGCTGCACGTGCACCAGATGCTGTGGCCGCAGCTCGAGGCCGAGCCGCGCTTGCGCGAGGTCTACGAGCGCATCGAGCTGCCGGCCTCGCGCGTGCTGCTCGGCATGGAGCGTCACGGCGTGCTGATCGACGGCGCGCTGCTCGCGCGCCAGAGCGCCGCGCTCGCGCAGCGCATGCTCGCGCTCGAGGCCGAGGCCCACGCGCTGGCCGGCCAGCCCTTCAACCTCGGCTCGCCCAAGCAGATCGGCGAGATCCTGTTCGGCAAGCTCGGCCTGCCGGTGAAGAAGAAGACCGCCAGCGGCGCGCCCTCGACCGACGAGGACGTGCTGACCGAGCTGGCCGCCGACTACCCGCTGCCGGCCAAGCTGCTCGAGCACCGCAGCCTCGCCAAGCTCAAGGGCACCTACACCGACAAGCTGCCGCAGATGGTCAACCCGGCCACCGGCCGCGTGCACACCAACTATGCGCAGGCGGTCGCGGTGACCGGCCGGCTGTCGAGCAACGACCCGAACCTGCAGAACATCCCGATCCGCACCGCCGAGGGTCGGCGCGTGCGCGAGGCCTTCGTCGCGCCGCCCGGGCATGTGATCCTCAGCGCCGACTACTCGCAGATCGAGCTGCGCATCATGGCCCACATCTCCGAGGACCCGGGGCTGCTGCGCGCCTTCGCCGAGGGCCTGGACGTGCACCGCGCGACCGCCAGCGAGGTGTTCGGCGTGCCGGTCAACGAGGTCAGCGCCGAGCAGCGGCGCTACGCCAAGGTGATCAATTTCGGCCTGATCTACGGCATGGGCGCCTTCGGCCTGGCCAGCAACCTCGGCATCGAGCAGAAGGCCGCGAAGGACTACATCGAGCGCTACTTCACCCGCTTCGCCGGCGTGAAGCGCTACATGGACGCGACGCGCGAGTCGGCGCGCGCGCTGGGCTATGTCGAGACCTGGTTCGGCCGGCGCATCGTGCTGCCCGAGATCAACGGCGGCAACGGCCCGCGCCGCACCGCCGCCGAGCGCCAGGCGATCAACGCGCCGATGCAGGGCACCGCGGCCGACCTGATCAAGCTCGCGATGATCGCGGTGCAGGAGGCGATCGAGCGCGAGGGCCGCGCAACGCGCATGATCATGCAGGTCCACGACGAACTGGTGTTCGAGGTGCCCGAGGCCGAGCTCGGCTGGGCACGCGAGGCGGTGCCGCGGCTGATGGCCGGGGTCGCCGCACTCAGGGTGCCGCTGCTGGCCGAGGTCGGCGTCGGCGCGAACTGGGACGAGGCGCACTGAGTCCCCGCCCGTGAGCGAGCGCCTGCCCTACCGCGCCGACATCGACGGCCTGCGCGCCGTCGCGGTGCTGCTGGTCGTGGTCTTCCACTTCGACCTGGTTGCCGGCGGCAAGGCCGGCTTCATGGGCGTGGACCTGTTCTTCGTGATCTCGGGCTACCTGATCACGGCGATCGTGCGCCGCCAGCTCGACGCGGGGACGTTCAGCCTTGGCGCCTTCTATGCCGGGCGGGTGCGGCGGCTCGCGCCGGCGCTGTGCGTCGTGCTGCTGCTGAGCCTGCTCGTGGGCGCGCTGACGCTGCTGCCGCAGGACCTGCTCGAGCTGGCGCGCCAGACGCTCGCCTCGCAGTTCTATCTCGCCAACGTCTACTACTGGCGCAACGTCAGCTACTTCGGGCTGCAGGCCGGCGACGTGTTCCTGCTGCACATGTGGTCGCTGGCGGTCGAGGAGCAGTTCTACCTGCTGTTCCCGCTGCTGCTGATCGGCCTGCACCGGCGGCTGCGGCGCTGGTTCTGGCCGGCGCTCGGTGCGGTGCTGCTTGCCTCGTTCGCGCTGAACCTCGGCTTCGTCGCGCGCAAGCCCGAGGCGAGTTTCTATCTGCTGCCCACGCGCGCCTGGGAGCTGCTGGTCGGCGCGCTGCTGGCCGGCGCGTTGCCGCGCTGGCAGGCGCCGCGCGCGTTGCGCGAGCTGCTCGGCGTGGGCGGCGCGGCGCTGATCGCCGCGGCGGTGCTGGGCTACCGCGAGGGCATCGCCTTCCCGGGGCTGTACGCGCTGCTGCCGGTGGCCGGCGCCGCGGCGCTGATCGTCGCCGGCAGCGGGCCGGCGCTGCTGCCGCGCCTGCTCGCGCAGCCGGGGCTCGTCTACGTCGGCCGGATCTCGTATGCGCTGTACCTGGTGCACTGGCCGGTGCATGTCTACGCCGGGCGCTGGCTCGGCAGCGCCTACGGCGGCGCGTTGCGGGCGGCGATGCTGGCGCTCTCGTTGCTGCTGGCCGCGGCGATCCACCACGCGGTCGAGAACCCGGTGCGGCTGCGGCGCCGCCTGTCGCAGACCGCGCCGCTGCTGCGCGGCTATGCGGCGGCGCTGGCCTTGTCGCTTGCGGCCTTCGCACTGGCCTGGCAGACCGGCGGGCTGCCGCAGCGCTTCGACCCGGCGGTCGTCGCGCTCGCGGCCCATGCCGACGACCGCAGCCCGCCGCTGAGCGAGTGCGAGTTCGCGCGTGCCGCGCAGGGCCCGGCCTGGTCGCCCTGTCGCATCGGCCGCGCCGACGGTGCGCCGCGCTGGCTCGTCTACGGCGACTCGCATGCCTGGGCCGCGCATGCGGCCTTCGACCGCTGGCTCGCGGCCAAGGGCGAGGCGGGCTATTTCGTGTTCCGCCACAGCTGCCCGCCGCTGCTCGGCCTCGACGTGTTCGGCGACCGCGGCGAGTGCCGCGCCTTCAACGACGCGGTGCTCGGCTTCCTCGACGCGCATGCCGAGGTCCGGACCGTGGTGCTCGTGTCGACCTGGCGGCAGGCCATCGAGGGGCTGCTGTCGACCGGCGCGTCAGCGCGGCTGCCCTCGCGCGAGGCCTCGCTGCAGGCCTTCGACCACCAGTTCTCGCACACGCTCGCGGCGCTGCACGAGCGCGGCCACCGCATCTACGTCTGGGAGCCGCTGCCGGGCGCGGCGGCCCCGGTGCCGCAGGCGCTGGCCTGGGCGGCGGCCGGGCGCGCGGTGGACGAGCCGACGGTGCCGCTGCAGCGCTACCGCGCGACCTACGGCTACTTCTTCGCGGCGCTGGAGCACGAGCGCGCGAGGGTCAGCCTGAGCTTCTCGCCGTCCGAGGCGCTGTGCGGCGAGGGCCGCTGCGCGGTCGAGGCCGGCGGCAAGCCGCTGTACTTCGACAACAACCATGTCACGCGGTCCTCGGCCGACTTCTGGGTGCGCATGATGCAAGGCGCCGAGCGGCGCGCCGGACTCGAACACGCCGCGCGCTGAGCCGCGCCGTCATCCGACCGTCATGCGGTTGACGCCGCCGCGTCATGCGGCGCCGTCACGATGCCGGCTCATGCGATGGAGTGCCTTGCCCTTTCGTGCCTGGGGGGCCGCCCGGGTGGTGGCTCTGCCGGCCGTCATGGCCTCGGCGGCTGAACCCGGCGCCGACGAGCCGGCCGATGGCGAGCCGCTGCGCGTGCGCAGCGTCTGGATCTCCGACGTCCACCTCGGCACGCCCGGCTGCCAGGCGGCGGCGCTGCTCGACTTCTTGAAGAGCATCGACAGCCGCCACCTCTACCTGGTCGGCGACATCATCGACGGCTGGCAGCTGCGCCGCAGCTGGTACTGGCCGCAGGCCCACAACGACGTCGTGCAGAAGCTGCTGCGCAAGGCGCGCAAGGGGACGCGCGTCGTGTTCGTACCGGGCAACCACGACGAGTTCGCGCGCAAGTACGTCGGCCATCGCTTTGGCGGCATCGAGGTGCTCGCCGACTGCGTGCACACGACCGCCGATGGGCGCCGGCTGTGGGTCACGCACGGAGACGATTTCGACGGCGTGATCCAGTGCGCCAAGTGGCTGGCGCATGTCGGCGACGGGGCGTACGAGTTCACGCTCAGGCTCAACCGGCACCTCAACTCGCTGCGGGCTCGGCTCGGCCTGCCCTATTGGAGCCTGTCGAAGTACCTGAAGCTCAAGGTCAAGCGCGCGGTGAGCTTCATCGGCGACTACGAGCGGGCGGTCGTGCGCGAGGCCCAGCGCCGCGGTGTACAGGGAGTGGTCTGCGGCCACATCCACCACGCCGAGCTGCGCCGCATCGACGGCATCGTCTACGCCAACGACGGCGACTGGGTTGAGAGTCTCACGGCCCTGGTCGAGCACCTCGACGGGCGGCTCGAGATCGTGGACTGGAGCCGGCGCGCCGGGGCCTCAGAAGTCGATGACGAGGCCGGCCTGGAGCACCAGCGGGTCGAGCGTGATGTCGGCGCGCACCGGGGCGCCGCCCAGGGCCGGGAGCGTGCCGTGGGCGTCGGTGTCGAGGAAGAGCTTCTTGACGTCGAGGAACAGCCCCAGCCGGGGTGACAGCCGAACGTCGACGCCGGCCTGCACGATCGAGCCCCAGGCGTTGTCGACCTTGAGCCGCTCGATCGAGCCGTCCCGGTCCTCGAAGACCTTGAAGTAGACGGCGCCGGCGCCGACGTAAGGCCGCAACCTGCCGGCGGTGTTGAACTGGTACTGCGCCGTCAGCCCGAGCGGGCCGTACTTGACGTCACCCAGGTGCCCGAAGGGCGCGGCCGCGCCGGTGCCGCGGGCCGCGGTCGTCGGTGGGACGCCGACCGTCACGCCCAGCGACCAGGCCGGCGTGAAGCGATAGCCGATCTCGGCGAGCAGCGCGGTGTCGTCGGACAGCGTTGCGCCCGCGCCCGGCACGGCGCTGCCGCCGACGTTCAGGCGGACCGTCTCGTCCCAGGCGATGCGGCCCGGGCCGAGGCGCAGCCGCCAGTCGGCCTCCTGGGCCTGGGCAGCGCCAGCCAGGGCGATACCGGCGGCCAGGGCGCTGACGGCGCGGGCAAGGCGGGCGGGGAGGGCAGGGTTCAACGCGGTCTCCGGGGCGGTGCGGGGCTGAGGCGCGCCGGCGGCTGCGGCGCGGGCCGTAGGATAGGCGAGGGCGGCGTGCGTTAGCCGGCCAGTTGCGCCGGATGGGTGGCGCAGTTGCTTCATTCGGAGACGCTCGGCTGTGACCGGCGTTGCTCACTGTGTGTCGGCGTTCGTGCCGGTTGCGAGACAACGGGCGTGACAACCGTGCTGTTGTCGACACAAGCCGTCTCCTCTCGGAGCCCGGGCTGGCCCGGGGCTGACGCCCGGGCGGGCCATGTTGCATTGATGCGACGGAAGCGCCTCACCGTGGTGCGCGTCAGCACGATTGGCATGCGCATTGCACTACGATCGCCCAGCGCTGGCTGCGTTGCAGGATCCAGGGCTAGAACATCCCATCCACACCGAGGAGACAGTTCTCATGAAGAAGACTTTGATTGCGGGCGCCGCTCTCGCTGCGCTGGCTGGTTTTGCGCAAGCGCAGAGCGTCACGCTCTTTGGCATCGTTGACGCTGGCGTCGAATACCAGAGCAAGGTGGCCACGACGACGGGCGACGACTCGCGCGTGAGCATGAACAACGGCGGCATCGCCCCGAGCATCTGGGGCATGCGCGGCAGCGAGGATCTGGGCGGCGGTCTGAAGGCCGTGTTCAACCTCGAAGGTGATTTCAGCTCCGACACCGGCGGCAGCCGTGGCCTGGGCAACATCAGCAACGGCCTCTTCGGTCGTCAAGCCAACGTCGGCCTGTCGGGTGACTTCGGCACCGTGCTGCTGGGCCGTCAGTACAGCCCGGCGATCCTCGCCGAACTGAGCACCGACCCGCGCGGCTACCGCGAGTCGTTCTCGTCGCTGCTGCCCTATGCCCTGACCCAGAACCCAGCCGGCAACGACCTGGGTGGCTCGAACAACGGCGCGGGCATCTTCAACAGCAACGCGATCTCCTACACCAACAGCTTCGGCCCGGTCACCGTGCGTGCCGCCTACGGCCTGGGCGAGGTTGCTGGCGAGACCTCCGACAAGTCGACCGTGGCGGTGGGCGTGAGCTACAGCGGTCCGGTGGTGGTGTCGCTGACCTACCAGCAGGTCAAGAGCTCCGTCACGACGGTCGATATCGACCCGGATCCTCTCGTCACCGTGAACGTGACCGGCGATCAGGCCGAGTCCAAGCGCTACGGCATCGGCTTGGCCGTGCCTTTCGGCGACTTCACCTTCAAGGCGCTGTACGCCAAGGCCGAAGCCGATTTCGTCGATGGCACGAAGATCTCCGACTCCGACTACTTCGGCGTCGGCGTGAACTGGAACTGGAACCCGCAGAACACGCTGATCGCCGCGTTCTACATGGGCGACGACGACAAGTTCGACGGCAAGACCAAGGACTTCGTGCTCAGCAACGACTACGCCCTGTCGAAGCGCACGACCCTGTACGCCCAACTGGTCTACAGCGACATCGACGACGGCGCGAACACCGCCCTGTCGATCGCTGCCGACCGCGCCCCGATCGCCGGCAAGAAGACCACGATCTTCGGCATGGGCATCAAGCACGCGTTCTGATCGAGCGCCTGAGGCAAGACGAAACGGGCCGCGCAAGCGGCCCGTTTTTCTTTTCCGCGCGATGGCCGGGCTTGTCACAAATCTGCAAAGCGTCCTTCATAAACTGAAAGCATGAGTGCCCTGCCCATGGTCCCGTCGGCCATGCCCCCCCTGCTCAGCCGCGAGCAGGCGATCCTCGCGTTCAACCGCCGCGTGCTGGCCCAGGCGCTGCGCGAGGACGTGCCGCTGCTCGAGCGGCTGCGCTACATCACCATCGTCTCGTCCAACATGGACGAGTTCTTCGAGGTGCGCTTCGCCGACGTGCTCGACGCCTCGCGGCTGCCGGGCTCGGGCGTGACCCGCGCCGAGATGGCCGAGGTCGCGGCCCATGCCCACTGCGTGATCGACGAGCAGTATCTGGCCTTCAACGAGGTCGTGATGCCGGCGTTGAAGGAGCGCGGCATCGTGATCCTCAACCACGCCGAGCGCGACGAGGCCCAGCGGCGCTGGGTCGACGGCTTCTTCCAGAAGCAGGTACGGCCGCTGCTGGTGCCGGTCGGGCTGGATCCGGCCCATCCCTTCCCGCAGGTCGCCAACAAGTCGCTGAACTTCATCGTCAAGCTCGGCGGCAGGGACGCCTTCGGGCGCGACAACGCGATCGCGATCGTCAAGGTGCCGCGCGTGCTGCCGCGCGTGATCCGGCTGCCGGCCGCGCTGACGCCCGGGGTGCAGGCCTTCGTGCTGCTGTCCAGCGTGATCCGTGCCCATCTGGCCGAGCTGTTCCCGGGCCGCAGCGTCGAGGCCTTCTCGCAATTCCGCGTCACGCGTGATTCGGACCTCGACGTCGACGAGGACGACATCACCAACCTGCGCCAGGCGCTGCGGTCCTCGCTGACGACGCGTCATTTCGGGCAGGCGATCCGCCTCGAGGTGGTCAACACCTGCCCGCCCGAGCTGACCGAGCTGCTGCTCGAGCAGTTCGACCTGCCCGCGGCGGCGCTGTACCGCGTCAACGGGCCCGTCAACCTGGTGCGGCTGAACCAGCTGATCGACCAGGCCGAGGCCGACGAACTGCGCTTCCCGCCGGCCGAGCCGGCCTGGCCGCGCGGCCTGCCCCGGCAGGGCTCGATCTTCGAGCGCCTGCGCCGGGGCGACGTGCTGCTGCACCATCCCTTCGAGAGCTTCGAGCCCGTGGTCGCCTTCCTGCGCGAGGCGGTGTACGACCCCGAGGTGCTGGCGATCAAGCAGACCATCTACCGCACCGGCGCGCAGAGCGTGCTGATGGACCTGCT
>CAYOXW010000018.1:0-25773 GCA_964408005.1 uncultured Methylibium sp. | reverse complement strand
GATGCGTTCGGCCGCTTCGTCGCGGGCGTGGCGGCGCGGCAGCGGCCGGAAGCGTTCGCGGGCCGGGCGTAGCGCCGCACCTTGCCGCATCCAGGGGCCGCTTCACGCAGGCGCCCAGCGAAGTCATCTGGGCGGCTGAGGCTCAGCCGAAGCTGAGGGTGCATGTGCGATCCGCGGCCGTGGCGCCGCGTGCGCGCCTACAGGTGGAAGTCGCCCGCGGCTTCCGGCTGGTAAAGCACTTTCCCGATCCGGATATGGCAGGTCCGCTCCGGCATCCGCCAGTCGAAGGCATCGCCCTCCCTGTAGCCCAGGATCGCGGTGCCAACGCCGGAGAAAACCGACAGCTTTCCGGCGCTGCCGTCGGCGTCCTCCGGGTAGACCAGTGCCACTTCCACGGCCTCGTCGTCCAGGTGCAGCAGGGCCTTGGAGTTCATCGTGACGACATCCCGCGGCACCTGCCGCGGATCGACGACGATGGCTCGCTCGATCTCATGCTCCAGCTCGAAAACGGCCGAAGCCTGCTCGAACGCGAGCAGGTTTCTGAGCCGGACCTTGTCGAGTTCGGTGATGTGGATGTCGGCGGCGTGGTCTGCAGGGCTTTCGCGCAAGAGCCGGCGATAGCGCTCCGAGGTCATGGCCAAGGACTGCAGGGCCGGCGTTTGGCTCTCAAGCAGGAAGCCGCAACGCTGGAAAGCCCTCAGGGAGCGTGCGTTGTCCGGGTGGATCTTGGCGA
Source organism: uncultured Methylibium sp. (assembly GCA_964408005.1). Classification (GTDB taxonomy): domain Bacteria; phylum Pseudomonadota; class Gammaproteobacteria; order Burkholderiales; family Burkholderiaceae_C; genus Methylibium. The sequence goes on along the minus strand of CAYOXW010000018.1, from coordinate 25,040 downwards.
TGAGCTTCTCGGCCCGCATGTCGAAGAAGGCGAGCTTCATGCCTTCGCGGATGGCGCTGGCGCCGAGCTTGCGGCCCCAGTTGTCGCGGTTGCCGATGACCAGGACCATCTCGCAGTCCGGCCCCGTCTTGACGAGGCGGACGAAGCCCACCGGCACGTCATGCCGGTCGCACGCCATGAAGAACCGGCCGCCCTGGTTGAACAGGTGGGTCAGGATCGGCAGCTGGATCCGATCGATGACCTGCTCGATGAACCGGGACACATGGCGCGAATCGCTCAGGTGGCGGGTGACGCACTCGTCTTCCAGCCAGTCCATCAAGGTCAGCGCGTCGGAGCGGGTGATCTCGGGACACAGCGAAATGAAAGGCCGGTTCATCTTCACCCCCGTGGGTAGTAAGAATGAAAGCCTTTCATGGCCCCGGCCATGACGGTTCTTTCGACAGAGCGCTCATTCTAGTTTGGGCGCGGGCATTCGATGCTTTGCTGAACCCGAGGAGGCATGTCGCGGGTATGCCTGCTCCCGGCCAGAATCAGACATCCGCCGATCATGCACTCGAAGCCATTCGTGTTGTGCTCTCGCCCAAAGCTATCCGCTCGTAGGTCTGAATGGACTCCGACGGCATGGCCAACCGAAGGCTTTCGCGATACTGCTCCGCTGGGGCGGCATGGATGACCTCCACCACAGCGTCATAGTTCGCTCGAATTACCGCCTCGACTTCTTTCAGGTTCGCGCGGAAGAATTCTTTGCGCCCGTTGACTTTATTGAGCCTTCCGGCTGCGAAGTGTGAATGCAGCTTAGCCTCAAGCGTCGGCGCATTGTCAGAAAACACCAGGGCGTGCACATCGAAGCGGAACGGGACTGATGCATCTCCCAGTTCATCTACCCGGTCCATAGGCTCAAGGCGCCGAGTCATCCCGATCTTGAAGATGCCTTCGCCAAACGCGCCGACGTTGGAAATTACGTAGACGTAGCCAGCCCGGGCGTTCTGTTCTCGGTAGTCGAGTAGTCTTTCCTCTTCATCAAGTTTGCTGCTTTGGCTGGTGACCTCATCAATCCGAGTCTGCAGGTCGTCACGTTCCTGCTGGTCGGTTGCGGCACCTAGTCGCACTTGCAGCTTTTGGAGGGCGCCAATAAAGTGCCGCCGCTCCTTTTCAATCTTGGCACGCGCCTCCCGGATTTCTTTCTCGAGCTTTTCTTGCTCGCGTTGCTCTTCCCTCGCTTGCTTGGCTGCTTCCTTTTCCTCCTGGCGCTTCATCTGGTACTCGTGTGCCAGATAAAGCTCCTGGAGCTTGCGCTCCAGGACGATGTCTTTCCACCAAGCGTCCACGGTTTTCAATAGCTTGTTGCAGGTTTCGAATGACCGTCGAATGCGCTCCTCCATCTTCTCCACGTTGTGGAACTTGACGTTGTCGACGCAATACTCGCTCTCGCTATTGAAAGACCGCAGCGCAAGCTTCAACGCATCTTTGCGCAACTTCTTCCACTGCGCCTTCGTAAGTTCGACGCCCTCGTGGTCCCACGCGTCCACCTCTGCACTCAACCTTCTGGCTGATTGCTTCTGGTCCTCGCGAAGTTCATCAAGTCGATGCTTGTAGTCAACGCTGTTTACCAATTGGTACTTGGGAGCGTACAGCGCAAATGACTCGAGTAAGACCGTGTCCTCAGCCCCAAGAATCTGTTGCTGGACTACCTGCAACTGAGAACTTGCGGTCTCCAGCTCACGCTGTGTCGTAGCAAGCTGAGTCTGAACACCGGTCAACCGGGATTCTTCAGCGTGAATCAGATCTTGAACTGCTAGCAGATCAAACAACCCTATCTCCCGGACCCTGGCTTTCAGTCCGTCGTGCTTGGTCTGCAGCGCCTGCATGTCAGCTTGGGATCGTCGCCGATGCTCCCGGGCTTCGGCTTCCAGGTCGTCGAATTTAGACTGCAACGCCTGCAACTCAGCTTCCAGTCGAACCGCATTCGCCTTGTGTTCGTGTCCCTTGAAGTAGTCGCCCAATGTCATAGTCGCTGCCTCCGTTCCCCGCTCTACTGCCGACGAGCTTGCCTTGAGATCATTGTCTCGATTACGGCCCGAGCTATAAACCGCCGAAGCCCTGTAGCAACGCTCAGCAACGAAAACAGCTCGACGAATGTCTCTTCAGGGTCGAAAGCGGAACTCGCCAGCGCGGACGCAAGCGATCGCAACCGCTGCTGAGCGGCCTTTCGACAAACAAGGATTCACGGCCGGCTAAGCGAGTGAATCCTTGCGCTATTCGCTCACTGCAAGGCGGCAGCCGGCGCATCGAGCCGGAACACCGAGACCGCCTGTTGCAGCCGGTGCGCCTGCGCCTTCAGGCTCTCCGCGGCCGCCGCACTCTCTTCGACGAGCGCGGCGTTCTGCTGCGTCATCTGGTCGAGGTGGCCGACGGCCGAATTGACCTGGCCGATGCCGTCGCTCTGTTCGGCCGCGGCGGCCGTGATGTCGCCGATGATGTCGCTCACGCGGCGCACCGACGCGACGATCTCCTGCATCGCGCCACCGGCGTCCTGCACCAGCTTCGCGCCCGAGTCGACCCGCATGACCGAGGCGCCGATCAGCGTCTTGATCTCCTTGGACGCCTGCGCACTGCGTTGCGCGAGGTTGCGCACCTCGCTGGCGACCACCCCGAAGCCGCGGCCCTGCTCGCCGGCGCGCGCGGCCTCGACCGCGGCGTTCAGGGCCAGGATGTTGGTCTGGAAGGCGATGCCGTCGATGACGCCGATGATGTCGGCGATGCGCTTCGAGGCGGCATTGATCTCCTCCATCGTCGCCACGACCTGCGCGACGACCTCCCCGCCCTTGGCGGCGGACGCGGACGCCGACGACGCGAGCTGGTTCGCGGTGCGCGCCGAGTCGGCGGTCTGCTTCACCGTGCCGGCGAGCTGCTCCATCGACGAGGCGGTCTGCTGCAGGTTGCTCGCGGCCTGCTCGGTGCGCGTCGACAGATCCTGGTTGCCCACGGCGATCTCGCTCGACGCGGTGCCGATGCTGTCGCTGGACTGCCGCACCTGCAGCAGCAGCGAGCGCAGCGACTCGCGCATGCCGTTCAGGCCCCGCTGCGCCTGCGACAGCTCGTCGCGGCCCGTCGGCTCCAGCGCCACGGCGAGATCGCCGGTCGACCAGCGGGCGGCCACCGCCTGCAAGGCCTCCAGCGGCCGCACGATCGAGCGGCTGATGGCCAGCGTCAGCCAGGCGCCGAGGGCCACGGCCAGCGCCGTCGCCGCGCCGATCAGCCAGTGCGAGCGGCTCGTGCGCGCCACGAGGGATGCCTGCGCCGCGTTCGCCTGCGCCTCGACGGCCTTCGTCAGCGTGGCCAGCGCGGCATCGGCGGCGCGGATGTCGGCCTTGTAAGCCTCCATCGCGCCGTTGGCCGCCCAGGGGTCGCTGAGCTCGCCGCGGTCGATGCGCTGGTTGAGGTCGAGCAGCCCGCGGCGGTAGTTCGAGATGCCGAGCTTGAGGGCGTCCAGCGTGGCCTGCTCGCGCAGCGCCGACATGGCGTGGCGGGCCTCGTCCAGCCGCCGCAGGAGCTGGTCCACTTCAACCGACCAGAGCTTGCGGTAGCGCTCGGTCTTCTCCTCGTCGCCGAGGTTGAGGAACTGGTCCTTCTCGTAGCGGCGCGCGTTGCCGACGCCGGCACGGATCTCGGCGAGCAAGCCGACGGCGGCCAGATTGCCGCGGAGCGTGTCGTCGGCGCGTTGCGCCTCGAGCGAGAGTTGCAGGCCGCTGTACAGGCCGAGCGCCACCAGCACCAGGCTGGACAGGGCGAGCAGCAGCAGGAGTCGCGTGCGGATGAGCAAGGCGGCAAGCCAGGTCATGGTCAGGGTCGTTTCGTGGAAGGAAGTGGATGCGCTGATCGGCGCACGGCGCCGGCGCTTGAGAAGCATCCCGGCCTGCGCCGCCCAAGGCGGCATCGCAAGCCGATGGCAGCAGCCCCGAGAGCGTGCCCACGCACGGCGAAACGCTCATGACAGTTCGTCACGCCGGCGGCCTCGGCGTGAACTCGGTCACGGCGCGGGTCGAGCCATCCGTGCCGTCACCGACCCGCGGTGTCCGAGCGGATCCCCGGGCGCGCGATAGCGGTCGCCCCAGAGCAGCTCGGCGACCGCCGCTCAGCCGCCCAGCGCCTCGTCCAGCACCTCGACCCAGTGCTTCACCGGGATGCCGGTGCCGCCCTGCAGGTGCTGGATGCAGCCGACGTTGGCCGAGACGATGGCCTCGGGCGCCAGCGGCAGCAGCTGGCCGAGCTTGCGCTCGCGCAGCTGGCCCGCGAGCTCGGGCTGCAGCACCGAGTAGGTGCCGGCCGAGCCGCAGCACAGGTGGCTCTCGGTCGGCGCGAGCTGGACCTCGAAGCCGAGCTCGCGCAGGCCGCCCTCGACGCCGCCGCGCAGCTGCTGGCCGTGCTGCAGCGTGCACGGCGGGTGGTAGGCCAGCTTGGGGCGGCGGCCGCGCAGCCGCGGCTTGAGCTGGGGCACCAGGTCCGGCAGCAGCTCGGACAGGTCCTTGGTCAGCGCGCTGATCTTCGCGGCGCGCTCGGCATAGGCCGGGTCGTGCTGCAGGTGGCGCGCGTACTCCTTGACGGTGGCGCCGCAGCCCGAGGCGTTCATCACGATCGCCTCGACCGTGCCCTGCTCGGTCAGACCCTCGACGAGCGGCCACCAGGCGTCGATGTTGCGGCGCATGTCGGCGAGGCCGCCTTCGTGGTCATTGAGGTGGTCGCGGATCGCGCCGCAGCAGCCGGCGCCGTCGGCCACCAGGGTCTGCAGGCCGGCGGCGTCGAGCACGCGCGCGGTCGCGCTGTTGATGTTGGGCGCCAGCGCCGGCTGCACGCAGCCGAGCAGCATCAGCACCTTGCGCGGGTGCTGGCGCGTCGGCCAGCGGTGCGCCTGCGGCCCGGCCTTCGGCGGCACCTTGGCCTTCAGCGCCGCGGGCACGAAGGGGCGGAACCACTGGCCGAGCTTGAGCGCCGGCGCGAACAGCGAGGAGGTGAGTCCCTCCTTGAGCGCGCCGCGCACGATGCGCTCGGCGGTCGGGCGCTCGACCTTGGCGTCGACGACGCGCCGGCCGATCTCGACCAGCGCGCCGTACTGCACGCCCGAGGGGCAGGTGCTCTCGCAGTTGCGGCAGGTCAGGCAGCGGTCGAGGTGGCTCTGGGTCTTGCGCGTCGGCTCGGCGCCCTCGAGCACCTGCTTGATCAGGTAGATGCGTCCGCGCGGGCCGTCGAGCTCGTCGCCGAGCAGCTGGTAGGTCGGGCAGGTGGCGGTGCAGAAGCCGCAGTGCACGCACTTGCGCAGGATCGCTTCGGCGGCCTCGCCATCGGGGCTGCCGCGGTATTCGGCCGAGAGGTTGGTTTGCATCGAGGGTCGGCGATCAGGCGATCAGAAGTCGGCGTAGAGCCGCCCGGGGTTGAAGATCCCGGCCGGGTCGAACTCGCGCTTGAGCTCGCGGTGGATGCGCGCCAGCGGCGCGGCCAGCGGCGCGAAGGCGCCGACCGCGGCCTTGTCGGCGGCGCTGCCGTAGAACAGCGTCGCATGGCCACCGGCGCGCGCGGCGGCCTCGCGCACCGTGGCCGCCGGCGCGGGCGTGCAGCACCAGCGCTGGCCGCCGCCCCATTCGACCATCTGCTCGCCGGGCAGCGCGAGCGGCTTGGCGGTCTGCGGCACCGACAGGCGCCACAGCCCGATCCGCGCGTCACGGCCCGAGCCGGCCTCGACCGCGGCACGCGCCTTGACGAAAAACTCGTCGCGGTGGTCGCGCAGGCCGGTCCAGAAGGGGGTGGCGAGCGCGTCGTCGACCCGCTCGCCGCCGAGCTTGGCGAGCGCCGCGTCGACGGCGGCCTTCGCGCCGGCCAGGCGCAGCACCAGCATGCCGTCCCACCAGGCGCTGGCGTGGATCGGCAGCGGCTGGCCGCCCCAGCCGTTCAGGCGCGCCAGCGCGGTCGGCTCGTCGAGCTCGAAGCGCAGCGTCGCGACGGCCGGCGGCGTCGGCAGCACTTTCAGCGAGACCTCGAGGACGATGCCGAGCGTGCCCATCGAGCCGGCCAGCAGTCGCGCGACGTCGTAGCCGGCGACGTTCTTCATCACCTGGCCGCCGAAGCTCAGGACCTCGGCGCGGCCGTTCATCATCGTCGCGCCGAGCACGTAGTCGCGCAGCGCGCCGACGGCCGCGCGGCCGGGGCCGCTCAGGCCGCTGGCGACCATGCCGCCGACGGTGCCGCGGCCGCCGAAGCGCGGCGGCTCGAAGGCCAGGCACTGGCCGCGCTCGGCCAGCGCGGCCTCCAGTTCGACGATCGGCGTGCCGGCGCGCGCCGTCACGACCAGCTCGGTCGGCTCGTAGCTGGAGATGCCGGCCAGCTCGCTCAGCTCGAGCGGCTCGCCCTGCGGCGTGCCGCCGTAGAAGGCCTTGGAGCCATGGCCGGTGAGGTGCAGCGGCGTGCCGGCGGCCTGGGCGGCGCGCACGCGCTCGGTCAGGCGCGCGAGCGCGGGGTCGTCGTGGGTCGTCGTCATCAGAATCGCGGCAGCTCGGGGAAGGGCAGCAGGCCCTTCTTCACGTGCATCTTTCCGTATTCGGCGCAGCGGTGCAGCGTCGGGATCACCTTGCCGGGGTTCAGCAGGCCCTGGCGGTCGAAGGCGCGCTTGAGGCCCAGCATCTGCTCGCGCTCGCCGGGCGCGAACTGCACGCACATCGAGCTGAGCTTCTCGATGCCGACGCCGTGCTCGCCGGTCACGGTGCCGCCCATCTCGACGCTGGTCTCGAGGATGTCGGCGCCGAACAGCTCGGCGCGGTGCAGCTGGTCCGGGTCGTTGGCGTCGAACAGGATCAGCGGGTGCAGGTTGCCGTCGCCGGCGTGGAAGACGTTGCAGCAGCGCAGCCGGTACTTGCCCTCCATCTGCTGGATCGCGATCAGGATGTCGGCGAGGCGCTTGCGCGGGATCGTCGAGTCCATGCACATGTAGTCGGGGCTGATGCGCCCGCTGGCCGGGAAGGCGTTCTTGCGGCCGCTCCAGAACTTGAGCCGCTGCGCCTCGTCTTCGCTGACCGAGATGCCGGTCGCGCCGCTGCCGCGCAGCACCTCGACCATGCGGCCGATCTCCTCCTCGACCTCCTCGGGCGTGCCGTCGCTCTCACACAGCAGGATGGCCTCGGCCTCGAGGTCGTAGCCGGCGTGCACATAGTCCTCGACCGCGGCGGTCATCGGCTTGTCCATCATCTCCAGCCCGGCCGGGATGATGCCGGCGGCGATGATCGCCGCGACCGCATTGCCGGCCGACTCGAGGTCGCCGAAGCTGGCCATGATGCAGCGCGCGAGCTGCGGCTTGGGCACCAGCCGGACGGTGATCTCGGTGGCCACCGCCAGCATGCCCTCGCTGCCCACGAAGGCGGCCAACAGGTCGAGGCCCGACGCATCGAGGGAGTGCCCCCCGAATTCGACGGCCTCGCCCTCGACGGTGTAGCCGCGCACCTGCAGCACGTTGTGCAATGTGAGTCCGTACTTCAGGCAGTGCACGCCGCCGGCGTTCTCACCGACATTGCCACCGATGGTGCAGGCGATCTGGCTGCTCGGGTCCGGCGCGTAGTACAGCCCGTGGGGCGCGGCGGCCTCGCTGATCGCGGCATTGCGCACTCCGCACTGGACGGTGGCGGTGCAGCTGAGCGGGTCGACCGACACGATGCGGTTCAGGCGGGCGAGCGACAGCGTCACACCGCACTCGTGCGGCAGTGCCCCGCCGGACAGGCCGGTCCCGGCGCCGCGGGCCACGATCGGCACTTGCAGGGCGTGGCAGGTGCGCAGCACGCCGGCCACCTGGGCCTCGTCCTCCGGCAGCACGACGACCAGCGGGATCGTCCGGTAGGCCGTCAGACCGTCACAGTCGAACGGCCCGGTCTCTTCCCGGCGGAACAAGATGGCGTGTGGCGGCACGACGGCGCCGAGCGCCGCGACGACCCGGGCCTGGAGTGCCGCGCGGTCCACCGTGGGGCCCGCCACGTGGCCCGTATCCGTATCGAACATGATGAGTCAACCGTCGAGCGACGCACGTCGCGCGATCTTCAGCAGGGCCTGCCATGACAGCAAGCTATCGTCACTGCAAGTGCGGGCCGCTTCGACATAGGTCCGCAGTCGGCGTCCCTGTGTGATGGCATGGCGCGCAGGCCGGGAGGCCGTGGGCGCCATGTCCGGCTCGCGATCGAGCCAGCGCAGCGGCTCGAGCACCTGCTCGGGAAACACGGCGACGAGCAGTCGGGCGCTGCGGCTGGGCATGTCACCCCCGTCACGCCCGTCGAAGTGTTGGGCAAAGTCGTGCGCCAGGGCCGCCGTGATCAGTTGGTCACAGGCGCCGGCCCGGCGGGCCAGTGAAGCAGCACGCTGGCCTGCCCAACCGCCTGCCGCCGAGGCGGAGCGCAGGCCGCCGCGTTCGGCGACGAGGCGCAGCATCCGCTCGAAGTCGTTGAAGCCGCAGGGCGGCACAGCAGCACGCCCCGCCTCACGGGAGCCCCCGTGGGGTTGGCCGCAGGCCGTCGTCGCGCTTGTCGCTCCTAGCACCGAATTCCTCGCGTCCCGATCAGCATGCCAGGGCGGCCTGCCGCGAATCGACGGCGCGGATTTCCTCGACCCGACGGTCTTCGGCGCGCCGATCCTCGACCACGCGGCGCTCCTCGGCCGCGGCGACGTGGGCCGGGTCGTTGGCGCTCTGGCGACGGTCGAGGTCCATCAGGTGGCGCACGCAAGTGACCCGCAGGAACGAGGCGAAGTTGGGCAGGTCCGCCCGATGCGCCATCGCATCGTCGTACAGCTTGGCGATCAGGGCGTTGGTCGTGCACTTCTGCCCGGCGGCGATGTCGGACAGCACATCCCACATCACGTTTTCAAGCCGGATGCTGGTGATCACCCCGTGTATCCGCACGGATCGCTGTCGAGGTTCGTACTGGTAGGGATCGGTCTGAACATGGAACTTGCACATTACAGAGTCCTTCGCGGTAACGGCGAGCCGACCGCTTGATTAAGTGTTTCACGCCAGGGTCGGCCACAGGTAATACGGCGAGATGACGTGTCTGGATTCGCGTCGTACACCACCGCCACGACACCGGCGGTACATCTACGCTGCGGCCTGCCCCCTGCGTGCGCACGCGGTGGCGCGCACAGTCCGCTAGTCCCCTTCACTGGGCGCCTTCGGTGCATGCTTTCACCACATCCTCCAGCTGATAGCGCTCCACTTTCCGGTAGAGCGTGCTTCTTGAAATGCCCAGCGTGCGTGCGGCCTGAGCCAGGTTGCCGTTGACGCGCTGGATCGCCTGCAGGATGGTTTGGCGCTCGGTCGCCTCCAGGCTCGTGAGCTCGGCGTCCGGTGCCGCCGCGGCTGACGAGTTCGCGGGGGCGGCAGGGCTGGCCGCCGTTGCCAGCAGCTCCGGCGGCAGCTCCTCGCGCCGAACGACCTCCTCGTCGGAGGTCAGCAGCAGGCACTCGACGACGTTGCGCAATTCCCGGACATTGCCCGGCCAGGCATAGCTGCGCAGCAAGCGGCGGATGTCAGGGCCCAGGACCCGCGGCGTGACGCCGTGGCGCGCCGACAGCAGCTGGACGAAATGATCCACCAGCAGGTCGACGTCGTCGCCGCGCTCGCGCAGCGGCGGCACGCGGATCTGCGTGACGCTGATGCGGTGGTAGAGGTCGCGGCGGAAGCGCCCCTCCTCGACTTCCTTGAGCAGGTCCCGGTTCGTCATGGCCACGAGCCGCACGTCGATCGGGCGAGGGGTCGTGTCGCCAAGGCGGTACACGACGCTCTCCTCGAGCGCGCGCAGCAGCACGGGCTGCAGATCGAGCGGCAGTTCGCCGATCTCGTCGAGACACAAGGTCCCGCCGTGGGCCATCTCGAAGCGGCCGGCACGGCCTTCCGTGGTCGCGCCGGTGAAGGCGCCGCGGACATGCCCGAACAGCTCCCCGGCGATCAACTCGCGGGTGACCGCGCCGCAGTCGAAGGCCACGAAAGGACCGCCCTTGCGTTCGGTGTCGTGCAGCGCTCGCGCGAACAATTCCTTGCCGACGCCGGTTTCGCCCTGTACCAGCACCGACACGCGACGGCGTCCGAGCAGGCGGGCGCGGTTGACCGCTTCCATGAAGATGGTGCTGCCGCCGACCATGCCCGGCAGGCCTTGCGGCGGCGTGTCCGGCATGTCGGCACTCAGCGGGTTCGACGCCGCTGCCGGGAGCTCGCGATCCGGCACACGCAGCACGCGGCCGATCGAGCGCTTGGGGACGATCATCAGCGCGCCGATCGGATTGCCTTCGAACTGGACCGGGTGGACCCATTCACCCAGCAGGCCATCGGGCAGGCGGCTGCCCCAGGAGTTGATCAGTCGCCCGCGCAGGCTGCCGGACAGGCGGGCGGCCAGCTCCGGCGGCAAGGTGCCGCTGCTGTGGATGACCCGGGCGTTGCGGTCGAGCACGAGCATGGCCGCGGCATCGCGGCCGGCCGGGTGTTTCAGGCAGGCTTCGAGCAGCAGGCCATCCTCGCGGCTGGCGCGCTCCGAGAGGACGGATTCGATTTGCCGGGCGCAGGCGAGCGCCAGCGCGAGATTGGTGACCTGGAAGGTCGACGGCGGCCCCGAGATGTCGATCACGCCGAGCAGCTGACCGGTGCCCGCCATGAAGACGGGCGCTGCGGCACAGGTCCAGCCCTTGATGCCCTCGCAGAAGTGCTGGGAGGCGTGAACCTGCACTGGCCGCCCGGTTGCCAGGGCGGTACCGATGCCGTTGGTGCCGACGACACTCTCGTTCCAGTTGCCGCCGTGGGTGAGATGGATGCCCTGCGCCGCGTCGAGCGTGCGCGGGTCGCCGGAGGACTCCAGCACGATGCCGGTCGGGTCGGTCAGCAGCATGATCGACCCGGACTTCGTCAGCAGGTAGGCCGAGGACGTGAAGATGCCCTGGGCCGCCCAGATCAGGTCGCGGTTGCGCAGGCGCAGCTGCTCCAGGTCGTCGCTCGCGCGCACGGCCAGCGGCGCCATGCGCGCTCCCGGCTCGACGCCGAAGCGCAGGCTGCGCTGCCAGGACGACAGCACATGCTTGGGCACGTCCGTCGACACCAGCGGCTGGCCCGAGACAAAGCGTTCCCAGGCGTTCGAGGTGTCGCGGACGGACCTCGAGTCGAGTTCGCCGGGCGACAGTGCTGCGGACGGGAGCGGGTTTGAGCTGCTAGGCATCGCTGTTGTCTCCTTGGCCTGTCTCACCTGTTCCCAGACTTGGGCACGGGTCGAGCAGTGTGGCTCAAAATTGGACAGTACATGCTCTGTATAGGCCAATCAGGGACAACACCTTAACAAGGCTCCGTTCCTGCTGCGACAGCAGGTTTCGGCCTCAAGGGGACGAAGGTGATCCACAGCAGCGTGGCGATCAAGCCGAAAGCGTACCAGGGGGCTCGCCCGGGTCCATGTAGCCGACGCTCACCATCGCGGCCGGCCCGATGAAACCAAGCCCATGCCTTGGGCTTGGGCTTGATCCCCCAGCCCACCGCATGTCCACACTTTGTTCGAGGTTGGTCATCGCTGTGCAACTCTGCACCCGCTGTCCAGGAAGGCGGCGCTATTCAACCAAGGGCTGATAGCGTCAGTGATTGCGGCGGCCGGGTGGGCCGCCGCAATCACGAAACCGCGCAGGCGCCTGTTCAGGCGCCGGGCGCTCACTCCCGCCCGAGTCGCTCGGCGCCGCCTCCGCGGGCCGGGCCGGCGGTCGGATCGACGTAGTCCGGCTTGTCGGCGACCAGGGTTTGCGTCGTGAGGATCAACGCGGCCACCGAGGCGGCGTTACGGACCGCGCTGTAAGTGACCTTGACCGGGTCGATGATGCCGACCGAGAACAGATCGACAAAGCGGCCGTCACGGGCGTCGAGACCGACGCCAGCCGGGGAGTCCAGCGCCTTGCGGACCGCGGCATTGCCATCGAGACCGGCATTGGTCGCGATGTGACGCAGCGGCTGCCGCAGCGCACGCTGCAACATCTTCACGCCCTCGCGCGCCGCACCCTGGCTGCGCGAGACCTCGGCCTCCAGCATGGTCGATGCGCGCAGCATCGCCAAACCACCGCCAGGGACCACGCCCTCGGCCAGGGCGGCACGCGCCGCATGGATCGCGTCCTCGACCAGCAGAAGGCGACGCTTCTGCTCGACCGGGGTCGCACCGCCGACTTGCAGCAGGGCGGTCCCGCCGGAGAGCTTGGAGAGCCGCTCCCGGAGCTTGTCGCGTTCGAGGTTCGGCGGCGCCAGTTCGTGCTGGCGAGCCACCTGCTGGCGACGCGCGGCGATCATGGCCGGGTCGCCGCCGCCTGCGCTGATGATCGTCTGGTTCGACGAGATGCGAACCTGACGGGCATTGCCGAGGTCGCGCATCTGCACCGCCGACAGCGTGCCGCCGAGATCGCGTGCGATGACGCGACCGCCGGTGATGATCGAGATGTCCTCGAGCATGGCCTTGCGCCAGTGACCGTACTCCGGCGGATGGATCGCAGCGACCGGGATGCCGGTCTTCTCGCGCCAGGCGAGCAGGGTCACGACGCAGGCGGGTGCGACTTCGTCGGCGATGATCAGCAGCGGACGCTTGGCCTCTTCGGCCAGCCCCAGCAGAATCTTGACTTCGTCCTGGGTTTGCAGGCGCTGGTCGGTCATCAGCACCAGCGGATGGTCGAGAACGACTTGCAGCTTCTCGACGTCGGTGATCATGTGGTGCGACAGGTAGCCGCGGTCGAAGGCCATGCCATCGACCACATCAAGCACCGTCTCGACGGTCGTTCCGAATTCGACGTCGACGATCCCGTCGGTGCCGACGCGCTGAAGCGCCTCGGCGACCATCTGGCCGGTCAGCTCGTCGTTGGCCGCGACCACGGCAACCGCGCGCAAGGCCTCCGGCCCGGCCAGGGGGACGGCAGCGGCCTTCAGAGCTTCGATGACCAGCGTGACACCACGCTCCAGTCCGTCGACCAGCTCGACCGGGCTCGCACCCTGGGCCAGACAGGCCAGGCCATCCTGAACCATCGCATCGGCCAGCACCGTGGCCGTCGTCGTGCCGTCGCCGGCGATCTCATTCGTCTGCTTCGAAACCTCGCGCAGCACCTGCGCGCCCATGTTCTCGAAGCGGTCTTCCAGCTCGATCTCGGCGGCGATGCTGACGCCGTCACGCGAGATGATCGGGGTGCCGATCGGCCGGTCGATGATGGCATTCATTCCGCGCGGGCCGAGCGTACCGCCGACCGCGCGAGCGAGCTTGGCAACGCCGCGACCCAGCGCTTGGCGGGCCTCGTCGTCGTGCAGCATGATCTTGGGCATTCTTGTCTCCTCTGTATTGATTGTGGGTAGCCGCGCGCAGGGAAGCCGCGACGCCCTCTTGTGGAGGGCGCCGCGGCGCAACCCTTACTCGTACTGCATCGCCTCTTCCATGTTGCCGAAGAGGACGACGGTGTCCTCGTCGATCATGACCATGCGACCGTAGTGCGTCGAGGTCGAGATCTCGAACAGGTGCGGGGTCATTTCACGGCCCAGGACTTCCGCGATCTCGGGCATCTTGAACTCGATCTTCCCTTCGCCGTCGATGCGAATCATCGCGGGCATGTAGGTGACGCGAACACCCGGCTTGGTGGCCATGAGCTCGGCGATGGCGCGGGAGTCGACGCTGTCGCTCAAGGTCACGCCGCACTGGTGCGACACGGTGTCTTCGAAGGACAGTTCCTTGAAGGACTTGAAGATCGAATCGGGATTCGTAGCAGACATGGTCTTATCTTTCCTAAAGGTTGATGAGATGACGGCTACTACTTAGGCCGCGATCGAGGCCGGAACGGTCAGGCCGAGCTGCTGGGCGATCGTGCGCACGCGGTTGGTCGCGGCAGCAAAGGCGTCCTCGAAGCTGGCAACCTTGGTCTTCGGCAGCGACCAGATCGGCTGCAGGTTCTTCGCCGCGACGACCGCGAGGTCGGCGTAGCGATGCAGCCAGGCGTTGAACACGCCCTTGTTGTGCGCGCCATATTCGGCATCGCTCACCAGGAGGTGCAGCAGCTCCATGGTGTTGGCCAGGTTGCGCTGGTAGTCGCCTTCGGCCGACGACACCACGGTCGGGGTCAGGAAGTCGTTCTGGGCGGCGGCGGCCTGCATGAAGAAGCCGCTGCGGAACAGCTCGCCGACCATCGCTTCGAAGACGACGTTCACCGCGAAGTACTTCTCGAGGTAGTCGGTCGCGCCGCCGATCGTCTCGATCAGCTTGCGGGTCGGTTGCCAGATCGGGTCTTCCAGCCACTGCGTCTTGCCGATCTCGGCGTCGAAGCCCTCGATATCCAGGCCGATGTCGCCGAGGTACAGGGTCAGATCCTGGGAGAAGCGCAGCTTGTACGACGAGTTGGTCAGGATCGTCGTGTTGATCATCTGCGTGTAGCCGTAGCGCTGCGCGTGCATCAGCGCGGTGCCGAGGCCGAACTCCGCGTGCTTGTAGGCGCCGAGGTGCTTCTCGAGGACCTTGACCCAGGTCTTGTCGAAGCGCTGGGCCGCGCCGGAGCGGCGGGCGTTCTCGATCGCCTGCGAGATCATGCCGACGATGGTCGACTGACGCTGGTAGTGGGTGCGCTCCCACTCTTCGTCGATGGAGCGGAAGGCGTGCCAGTTGCTCGAGCGCGCCTCGGTCCACTTTTCGGTGTAGGTCGGGGTGCCGTCACCGAAGGAGATGATCCAGTCCTGCAGCAGGTAGCGCTTCGGGTCCGGTTGCACGTCGAGGGTCATGTCCTCGTAGTGCGTCGCCTTGCGGCCCTTGGGCTGGTAGTAGTTGTACTTGCGGCTGTCCCAGCCCACGAACTTCGCTGCGCCCGCAGCGCCCGACTTCACGGGCTGGACATCTTGTTTCGTTTCGCTCATGTCTGTCTCCTGATCAATGAACTTGGTTGGGTGCCGTTGCGCTGGCCTGCGTGAACTTGTCGACGTGCGTGCGATCGAGCGGGACCCCGAGCGCCTGGAGCATCGGCAGCACCGCGTCGACCATCGGAGGCGGGCCGCAGACATAGGCATCCGCTTCACCCGGCAGCGGACGGGCGCGCTCGATGCGCTCGACTGCTTCGTGCACGAAACCGGTTTCACCGTCCCAGGCGTCTTCTGCCGTGGCGGCAGACAGCACCGGGATGAACTCGAAGTTGTTCAGCTTCTTGGCGATTTCCGCGAACTCTTCAAGGAAGAACAAATCCTTGCGCGTACGGGCGCCGTAGTAGAAACGGATCGGGCGTTGCTCGCCGCTCTGGATGTGGTCCTGGAGGATCGACCACAGCGGAGACATGCCAGAGCCGCCACCGACCAACAACATCGGTCCCGTGTGACCTTCCCGGCGGAAGCAGCTGCCGAACGGCCCGTTCACGGTGACCTTCGTCCCCGGGGTGAGCTTGCCGTCGAGCAGGTCCGAGAATTGGCCTTGCGGATATTTGCGGATGATGAAGCGCAGCGTGTCCGGCGTGCTTTGGGTGCTCGCCATCGAGTACGAGCGCGTGACGCCCTCGGAGGGCACGCTCAGTTCAACGTACTGCCCAGCCCAGAACTTGATCGGCTGCTCGAGCTTCACCTCGAGCAGGCGAATGTCATGGGTCAACGTTGTGACCGAAACCAGTTCACCGTCGAACTTCTTGACGGCGATCGAGCGGCTCATCGCCTCTGCGTCGTAGTTCAGCAGCTCAACCGAAATGTCGCTGAACGCGTAAGTGCGGCACAGCAGAACGTGACCGCTGTCCTTTTCATAGTCGGGCAGCGCGAACGTCGAATAGCCTTCGCACTCGACGTCTCCGTCGAGAACGATGCACTTGCAGCTGCTGCAACGACCTTCCCGGCAACCATGCGGCAGCGCAATCCCCTGACGGAATGCCGCATCCAGGACCCACTCTCCCTCTTCAACCTCCAACTCGACGCCCACGGGCTCGAGGCGGACGGTATGGACTGTCTTCTCAGCCATATCTGCTCCAGATGTCTCTCGTCGGCCCGGGCGGCCTTGCGGCCGCCCGGGCCTGGTCGATCAAGCGAAGGGCTTGATCTTGAAGCCAGCGCGGTAATCAGCGATGTGCTTCTCACGCGCCTCAGGCGCCATCTCACGCAGCAGGACCAGCGGGGCCTGGATCTGGTGACCCTTGACGTGATCCAGCGTCCACATGTCCTTGTCGTCAAAGCGCAGGTGGGGTTGCGAGACCAGCGTCTTGCCGTCGTTGCGGACGAAGCCGAGGTCCTTGATCACGTCGGCGAGATCCCAGCCGTGGTAGCAGTCTTCCCACACGCGACGACCGCTGAAGCGGCCCATCGCCGGGGTCGGGCGACCTTCGTATTCGCCCGAGAACGCCACCTTGTGCGTCCAGCGGCACAGGTCCGAGCAGTAGGTGTACAGCTGACCTTCGACTTCGTCGACGACGAAGTCTTCACGGATCAGGCAGGGCACCAGGCAGCTCCAGCAGCGGTGCGGGTAGACGTAGCCGGCTTCTTGATCGAACAGCATGTTCGTCTCGCCCGGCACGCTCTTGCGCGCATACCACTTCCAGAAGTCACCGAACTCGGCGTACCAACCCGGGTACTTGTGCTCGAACCACTCGAAGTCCTTCTCGGTCTGGGCCTCGATACGCCAGAAGGCGACGGGCCAGCCCACCGCGAAGAACTGGGCGGTCTTGTGGACGTAGTTCTTCTTGACGATGCGGTCCCAGGCGGCGCCGACGTCGTCGTGGTGGATCTTGACGCCGTACTTTTCCAGCGGGAGCAGGTAGGTGCGGTAGTAGTCTTCGTAGATCCAGCGGTGCCACAGTTCGGCGTACGACTCCTTGTTCTTGCTGCGGTCGGTCGTGCCGTACTCGATGATCGTGCCGATGGCGGCATCGACGATCGCGTGGTTCTGCCAGAACGCGTAGCGGATGTCGCGCTCGAGCAGCAGGTGGTTGTCCGGATCGTTGAGGATCGACATCAGCAGCGAGTGACCGTTGCCGATGTGACGCGACTCGTCCGACTGCACCGACAGGAACACCGACGACAGGGCGTAGTCGCCGTTGCGGGCGGCTTCCGAGGGCATGGCGACGAACAGCGTGTTCGTGAAGCCGGTCTCGGCGACGACCTGCAGGTAGATGTTGGCAGAGGTGATCGAGTCGCCGGTGATGAAGCCTTCACCGAACTGGCGGCCGATGGTGGTCGCGTAGCACTTGCCGAACGCGGCTTCGGTGATGTCGAAACCGGCCGGGTCGATGTAGTTCTCCATGTACCACTTCTTCAGGTTCATCTGAATCGTGGAATGGCGGAACTCGTCGACCATCTGCATCGTGAAGCCGGTGCGCAGCTCTTCGCCCGGGGCGAGGCGGCCGAGCATGGACATCGAGCGGGCGGCCGAGATCTCCGGGAAGGGGATGATGGCCAGGAACAGCTTCATCCACTCGACCCAGCGCGGCTGGGTGTTGCGGAACATGTCGCCGCGGAGCGCCGCATCCAGTGCACCGTAGACGCGGTTGTCCTTCTCTTCCTGCATGGGGAAGTAGGACCGCAGCACCTGCTTCATCGGGTCACGAGGCTGCTTACCGATCTTGTAGTCGGTCGGGAAGGTCATTGCCTCTTGGACGTAGCTCGGCTGCCATCCGAGATCGGCAATGCGACGAGCTGCCTCGGCGATGCTGATCCCCTTCTGAGAAGTGATCTTATTGAGTGTCAAACCTGCTGACATGAAGGTCTCCTATGGTCCGCGAGGACCGGTTTGGGAACTGCTTGGATGCGTGCTCTGATCGGCGGAGCTTCCGATTGACCGCGACGCGATGGCTACATAGCGATTGCCGTGCCACTACTCGAAATCCCTAAAAGCTCCTGTTCTTTCCCCGGTGGGCCGGCGCGCGGACTGCGTGGCGCAGTCCGCGGCCGTCTCATCCTGGGTCAGATGCGGTCCTGAGGCGCCCGACCCTGGGACGCGGGGTCCTGGCCCGCGTCGCCGGCGGCGCCCTCGCTGGGGGTGTCCTGCGGCGCATGCTCGGCGACGAAGCGTGCCGCCAGCACGAGGGTGCCGATCGCGAAATCGCGACCGTAGGCGGCCACCATCTCGTTGGAGATGTCGGCGAGCATCTGGAAGTAATCGTCCTTGGACTTCGGCGTCTTATTGCTCATGGCGAGCCTCCTGCTGCGGGGTGTGTTGCGGGTCGTTCTGGTCGGGGGCGTCGCTGCGGAACAGCGCGTCAGGAAGCGCCACCCAGCCGAGCACGCCATCGTGGGTGCCGAATGCGAGTCGCTGGCCGTCCGGGGCCCAGTCCAGCGATGACAGCGCGCCGCCACCCGCCCCCTTGATCAGGAGGAAGTTGTCGCTGCCGGGGGCGCAGAGGGTGATCGCGCCACTGTGGTGGCCGGCGGCGATCACCGGCCGGCGTGGATGACAGGCGACGCAGCTGACCGGCGCCTTGCTGAGGATGCCGCACTCGCCCGGCGCCTGCGACGTTCCGGGGTAGCGCAGATCCCAGCAGGCGGGGCGCAGCGCGCCGCTGGTGACGAGCAGCGAGGCGTCGTGGGTGAACGACAGGGACAGGGGCTGCCCCAGGTAGCCGCTCATCTCGATGTCGGCGCCGTCCACGATTCGCCACCCGTGGACGGCGTTCTCCTGCATGCCCGTGAAGACATAGCGGCCGTCGGGGCTCCAGGCCACCGTGCGGTGAAGGCCCGGGCATTCCAGGCGGCGCGGCAGGGACAGCGCACTCCACAGGGTGACGCCGCCGCTGTGCGCGATCGCCAGCGTCGAGCCATCGGGGCTGAAGGCCAGCGCCGTTGCCGAGGATGGGAGCTCGATCTCGTCGGTGCCGCCGTTGTGTCGGCGCGACACTCGCCGCCCGCCCGCGTAGGCGATGGTGCCGTTGCTGCCGCACGCGACGGCGTCGATCCAGACGCCAGGCACGCGCGCCAGCTCTTCCAGGGTCGAGTCGGTGCGCACGCGCATGACCCGGCCATCGTCGCCGCCGCTGACAATCCCGCCGGCGCCGTCGGCGGCCAGGGTATGGCAGCTCCCGGAGTGGCAGGTCAGCATGGCCGGGCGGGCCGGCGGCGTCGTGAGCGGCACGATGCTGATGCCGCCGTCCTCGCGCCGTTCGACGCGCGGACCGGTGAGCCCGTGCGTCGTGGCCAGCGCGACCCGGCCGTCGCCCATCGCGTAGGCGGCTGTTTCGTTGTCGCCCCAACGGACGGCGATGATCGGGGCTTGTAGGTCCCAGTGTGCTCCGAGTACTTCCAATAGGGGGGTGTTCATACTGCGACTCCCTGTGCCAAACATTGTTCGAGCTGCATTTGCAGCGCGTGTTCATCCAAATTTCGACCGATGAGCACCACGCGCGAATGGCGTGGTTCATCGGGGCCCCAGGCGCGGTCGGCGCCACTGTCTACGGTCATGTGGACGGTCTGGAAAACGAAACGTTTGTCGTTGCCGCGCAACGCGACGATGCCTTTGCCGCGCAGCAGATCTTTGCCCTGTTCGATAACGAGGCGCTGAAGCCATTCGAAGAACGGCCGGCCCTCGAACTCCCGCTCGAAGGTGAACGAGGCGCAGCGCAGGTCGGTGCTGTGCTGGCCCCTGTCCACCCGGGTGTATGCCGGCCGGCCGTCGCCAGCCTGGCGAGCCAGCGGTGCGGTGGGGAAGCGCAGGTTGGTGATGTCAAAGGCTTCGCGCTCAAGGAGTTGCTCGAGCGCCACATCGCCATGCGCGCAGCGCACGACCTCTGCCATCGGGTTGGCGCTCGCCACGGCGGCTTCGGCGGCCGCCAGTTCGTCCTGGTCGGCCAGGTCCATCTTGTTAATCAGTACGAGGTCGGCCTGCGCGAGCTGCGCGGCGGCCTCCGGGATTGAGCGCAGCTGCTCGGGCAGGTGGCGGCAATCCGCCACGCAGATCACGCTGTCGGGGCGGGTGTGCTGGCGCAGGAAGTCGTCGAAGTGCAGGGTCTGCAGGACCGGCGCCGGATCGGCGAGTCCGCTGCACTCGATGATGATGCCGTCGAACCGTCCGGGGCGCCGGACCAGGCTGCCGATGACGCGGATGAGGTCGCCGCGGACCTTGCAGCAGACGCAGCCGTTGTTCAGCTCGTGCACCTCCTCTTCGGCGCCGACCACCAGCGCGCCGTCGATGCCCAGCTCACCGAACTCGTTGACGATCACCGCATAGCGCCGCCCCGCGGTGCCCCGCAGAATGCGGTTGAGCAGCGTGGTCTTGCCGGCGCCAAGAAAGCCGCTGAGCACGGTGACGGGAACTCTTGGATTCATGGACAGTTGTGCGGGGGCTCTGACGGATCCTTGTCGGTCCGGCCGGGCAATGGCTGCGGCCCGCAAGGCGCCGCCATCGATGTGCAGCGTCGGCTGCGGGCCGCATCGGGTGCTCTTCGGGGCTGTGTTCGGTCGGACCGAGGGTCCCCCCCTATCTGCAATCGATGTGCCATTGCCGAGCGGGGTCGTGCTATCGCCGCCAGATCGTTGGCGGGCCAGGGCTGTTGTGGCGTTGATGAAGGTTTACCCGCATCCGGCGCGCTGCCGCCGTGTCTTGTTTTGAGTCACATCGGCGCAGCGCGGGCGAGACGCCTGTCGGCGGTGCTTTCCCTTGTAATTAGTCAGCTACAACCTGCTCGCCGGCGGTCGCGGAAAAACTCGCGGCGTCGAGCGGTGATCCGCCCGAAGCGAACAAGGAGCCATCCCATGAAGACCATCCCTATTACCTTGACCGTGCCCACGGGCGAATGCCACGAGGACGAAGGGCGCGTGCCGAAGCTTGACCTGCCGCTTGCGCGTCGTGACCTCCTGAAGGGCTCTGGCGTGCTGATGGGGACCCTTGCGAGCGGTTCGCTGCTGGCGGCGCTGGCGCCGTCGACGGTGTGGGCCGTCGAGCTGAGCAAGCTGACCGAGGCGCAGGGGGCGGCGCTGATGGCGATGGGGCGTGTCCTGTACCCGCACAAGAAGCTGCCCGACGCGGTCTACGCGCTGCTGGCCAAGGACCTCGACGCCAAGGCTGCGGCCGATGCGAAGGCTGCCAAGCAGCTGCGCGACGGCATCGCAGCACTCGATCGCGCTGCGGGCGGTCGTTTCGCGAGCGCGCCGGCCGACAAGCAGCTTGCGATCGTCAAGGCCATCGCGGGCAAGCCGTTCTTCAATACGGTTCGCGGCCAGTGCATCACCTCCCTCTACAACAACGACCTGGCGTTCGCTGCGCTGGGCTATCCGGGGTCGTCGTGGGACAAGGGCGGCTACATCACGCGGGGCTTCCAGGACCTGAACTGGCTGCCGGCGCCGTCGGCCGAGGCCAGCCCGCCGGTCTTTGGCAGCTGAGTTGCTTGAGCGTCGAGCAATTCCCGATCTTCACGAGGCGCACAGCATCATGAAAAAGTTCGATTTCAACGACGACTCGGTGGTCGTCATCATCGGTTCCGGTGCCGGCGGCGGCACCCTGGCGAACGAGCTCTGCCAGAAGGGCATCAAGGTGGTCGTGCTGGAGGCGGGTGCGCTCCAGTCGAGCGAGACCTTCATCAACGACGAGTGGAAGTCGTTCAGCCAGTTGGCCTGGCTCGACCAGCGCACCACCTCGGGCAGCTGGCGCGTCGCCAAGGATTTCCCGGGGCTGCCGGCCTGGATCTGCAAGACCGTTGGCGGCACCACCACGCACTGGGCCGGCGCCTCGCTGCGCTTCCAGGAGCACGAGTTCAAGACCCGTACGCTCTACGGCGACCTCAAGGGCGCCAACCTGATGGACTGGCCGCTCACGCTCGCCGAGCTCGAGCCCTACTACAGCCGCGCCGAAGACAAGATGGGCGTGACCCGCACGCACGGCATCGCCGGCCTGCCGGGCAACAACAACTTCCGCGTGATGCACGCCGGCGCGACCAAGCTCGGCTACAAGGAAGTGCACACCGGCAACATGGCGATCAACAGCGCGCCGCGCGACGAGCGCGCCGCGTGCCTGCAGCTCGGCTTCTGCTTCCAGGGCTGCAAGAGCGGCGCGAAGTGGAGCACGCTGTACACCGAGCTGCCGAAGGCGGAGCGCACGGGCAACCTCGATCTGCGCCCCGAGAGCCACGTCACGCGCATCGAGCATGACCGCAAGGGCAAGGTGACCGCGGTTGTCTACCGCGACAAGGACGGCAAGGAGCAGCGTCAGCGCGCCCGCATCGTCGCGGTGGCCGGCAACTCGATCGAGACGCCGCGTCTGCTGATGCTGTCTGCCTCGAGCATGTTCAAGGACGGCCTGGCGAACAGCTCGGGTCAGGTGGGCCGCAACTACATGCGCCACATGACGGGCTCGGTCTACGCGCTGTTCAAGGATCCGGTCCACATGTACCGTGGCACCGTGATGGCGGGCATCGTGCGCGACGAAGCGCACCCCAACACGAAGCGCGGCTTCGTCGGCGGCTACGAGATGGAGACCCTGTCGCTGGGCCTGCCGTTCCTGGCGGCCTTCCTGAACCCGGGTGGCTGGGGCAACGAGGTCTCGGAGTACCTCGAGAACTACACGCACGTGGCAGGCATGTGGCTGGTGGGCGAGGACATGCCCCGCGAAACCAACCGCGTCACGCTGCACAAGACCCTGAAGGACAAGTGGGGCAACGCGATCCCGAACGTGCACTTCGACGATCACGACAACGACATCGCGATGCGCGAACATGCCTTCACCCAAGGGCAGCGCGTCTACGAGGCCGCGGGTGCGACCAAGTCGTTCCGCACGCCGCCGTATCCGTCGACCCACAACCTCGGCACCTGCCGCATGGGCAAGTCGGCGAAGGACAGCGTCTGCAACTCCTACGGCCAGACGCATGACATTTCCAACCTGTTCATCTCTGATGGCAGCCAGTTCACCACGGGTGGTGCGGAGAACCCGACGCTGACGATCGTCACGCTCGCTATCCGGCAAGCGGAGTACATCGCCAAGCAAATGACGGCACGGACGATCTGAGTGCAAGCGGGGGGCGCCGGCCTTGGCCGGCGCCCCTCATTCCAGGCGCGGTCAGCAAGTGACCTCGACCCAATCATGAGAGCCGCCGTGCGCGTCGGCGCAACGGTGTACGAAGGAGACTGAGGATGCTTAAGAATCTCGAGAGAGAAGGTGGTGGTATTCGCATGCTGGTCAGCCTGCTGACCTCGGCGATGCCGATCGCCATCATTGGCGGGCTGCTGTACGCCGGCTTCTTTGTGAAGGCCGAGGCGGTCATTCAGAAAGTCGAGCCCAAGGCGGTCGAGCGGCGCGACAACTTCTTCAGTCTCGCCCTGCCGTCCGACAAGGTGGTGTGGGCTGCCGGCACCGGCGGCAAGATCGTCCGCTCCAGCGATGGCGGCAACACCTGGCAGCGCCAGGAGGTGCCGACGCACGTCAACCTGCAGGGCATCGCGGCCTGGGACGACCAGCATGCGGTGGCCGTCGGCAACAACGGCACCATCCTTTACACGGCCGATGGCGGCGGCAGCTGGAAGCCGGCGGCGGTCCCCAAGACCGACAACCCCAACAAGCTGCTGCGCGCCCGCATTTTCAATGGCGTGGCGTGGGCGGTCGGTGAGTTCGGCGGCCTGCTGCGCTCTGACGACAAGGGAGCGACCTGGACGCGCGTGCTGCCTGAGAAGGACCGTGCCTGGAACGCGATCTATTTCATCGACCAGAACGGCTGGCTCGTCGGCGAATTCGGTTCGGTGATGCGCACCACCGATGGCGGCGCCACCTGGACCGACGTCGAAGTGGCCAACAAGGTCAGCCTGATGGGTGTGGTCTTCCGCGACCCGATGCACGGTGTCGCGGTCGGCCTGACCGGGACGCTGCTCACCACCGCCGATGGCGGTGCGACCTGGGCCGAAGTGCCGGCGCTGACCCGCGAGCACCTGCTCGACGTCATTCTGGACGAAGGCCGTTGGGTGGCTGTTGGTGACAAGGGCGTGATGGTGAGCGCCAATGCCGAAACGCTGGACTGGAAGTTCAGCCGCATCTCGGAAGGCGATGTGTCCTGGCGGACCCAGATCGCCAAGTCCGGTAATCGCTACTACGTCGCGGGCGCCAACCTTGGCATCCTCGACGGTGGCAAGCTGACGATCGTCGGCCGCTAATCGAAGTACAGGCAGGAGACAGCCGTGAAAAACCAGAGCTTCAGCAAGCTCACCCATATCTTCGAGCTGCTGATCAAGCAGCGCAAATGGGTGATCATCATCGTGGCGCTATTGACCGCCGTCATGGGCTGGCTTGCCGCCCATGTCGAGGTCAAGACCGTCTTCAGCGACCTGCTGCCCAAGAACCACCCCTATGTCGCCGTGAACCAGAAGTTCAAGGCGACCTTCGGTGGCTCGAACATGGTCAGCATCATGCTCGAGACCGAGCAGGGCGACATCTTCGACAAGCGGGTCCTGGAGAAGGTCCAGAAGATCACTGTCGGCATGCAGCAGGTCGACAGCATCGACACCTACCAGATCATTTCGATCGCCTCGAAGAAGGTCAAGGAGGTGCGTGCATCGACCGAGGGCGTCGAGTCGCGTCCGATCATGTGGCCGGCGCTCCCGCAGACGCCGGAAGACATGGCGAAGCTCCGCGAGGCGGTGCTCAACAACCCGCTGGTCTACGGCCCGTATGTGTCCATGGACCTGAAGGCCACGCTGATCACGGCGGACTTCCTGGACGGCGACATCAACTACAGCAAGGCCTTCGACCAGATCATGGGTCTGGTCAAGGAGGCTTCTACTGACGGCGTCAAGGTGCGCGTGGTCGGCGAGCCCGTGCTGTACGGCTGGGTGAACTACTACCTCGACGAAACCATCACGATCTTCTTCCTGGCGATCGCCTCGCTGGTGATCATCCTGCTGCTCATCACCCGCACCTGGCACGGCACCCTGCTGCCGCTGCTCGCCGGTGTGATCAGCGCGATCTGGGCGCTGGGTGCCGCCGAGCTGATGGGCTTCCACCTCGACCCGCTGGTCATCGTGGTCGCCTTCCTGATCACGGCGCAGGCAATTTCCAACTCGGTTCAGCTGATCTCCCGCTACGACGACGAAATCGCCCGTGGCGCGACCAGCTCGGGCG
>CAYOXW010000017.1:8257-26960 GCA_964408005.1 uncultured Methylibium sp. | reverse complement strand
CGGCCAGGCCGGCCGTGGCGCTGCGGCGCGTCTTGATGCGGCCGTCCTGCGGGCGGCGCTTCTCGACCACGTCCATGCGTCCGAGCAGCTTGATGCGGCTGGTCATCGCCTGCAGCACCGACAGCGGCACCTGGTAGACGGTGTGCAGCACGCCGTCGATGCGGAAGCGGATCGCGCCCATCTCGCGCCGCGGCTCGAGGTGGATGTCGCTGGCGCGCTGGTCGAAGGCGTACTGCCACAGCCAGTCGACCACCTGCACCACGCCCTGGTCGTTGGCATCGAGCTGCTTGTTGCTCTTGCCGAGCTCGACGAGCTGCTCGAAGCTCGCCGGCGCGGCGCCATCGCCGCTCTTCTGCGCCGCGCGCACCGAGCGCGACAGCGTGTAGAACTCGGTCGTGTAGCGCTGGATGTCGAGCGGGTTGGCGAGCGCGAGGCGGATGGTCTTGCGCGTGTGCGCCTCGATCTCCGGCAGCCAGGCCGCGTCGAAGGGCTCGCAGGTCGCGACCAGCGCCTCGGCCGCGCCGACCTGCACCGGCAGCGCACGGCGGCGCTCGGCATAGGTGGCGCTCATCACGTCGGCGACGCGCGCGACGTCGACCTTCAGCGGATCGATGCGCAGATAGGGCAGCTGGCAGCGCAGCGCCAGCCACTCGGTCAGCGCCTCGGTGTCCAGCGCGATGCCACTGCCCGCGTGCACCAGGCCGGCACCGCCGAGGCGCACCAGCGGGTGCTGGGCGCTGTCGCCGGCGCCGAAGCGCTGCGCGACGCGCTGGCCGTCGGCGAGCGTGATCGCACCATCGGCGATCAGCCAGGTGACCAGCTGCTTCCAGTGCAGCGGCCCGCGCGGCGCCTCGCTGGTGCTGGTCTTGGTGCGGACGGGAGTGGTCATGCAGCGGTGGCGGAGCGGTCCGGCAGATTCTGCAGGAGCTTGACCCACTTGCGTGCCGGCAGATCGACCTTGGCCTCGATCGCCGCGGCACGGCGTGCCAGTTCCTCACGCGCCGGCAGTGCCGCGCCCTTCCAGGCCAGCACGATGGTGTTGCCCTCGCGCGTGGGCTTGAGCATCGCCACCCGGTCGTCGCCGAACACCGCCGCGATGCGCGCCGCGCTGCGACCGAAGCTGACGTCGCGGCCGAACAGGTTGACGCTCATCACGCCGCCCTCGGCCAGCACCGCGTGGCAGCCTCGGTAGAAGACCTCGTCGTCGAGCACCGGCGCGGCCGCCTCGTGGTCGTAGAGGTCGACGCACAGCGCGTCAGCACCGCCGGCGTTCACCGGATCGGCGACCCAGGCGCCGGCATCGGCCTCGATGACCGCGAGCCGCGCGTCGTCCGGCGGCAGCCGGAACCAGGCGCGGCACACGCCGATCACCGCCGGGTTGATCTCGACCGCGGTGCAGCGCCAGCGCAGCTTCTTGTGGCAGAACTTGGTGACCGTCGCCGCGCCCAGGCCGAGCTGCACGGCATGTCCGGCGGGCGCATCGACGGGACGCAGCAGCAGCCAGGCCATCAGGCGCTGCACGTATTCGAGCTCGATCGTCTGCGACTTGGCGATGCGCATCGCGCCCTGCACCCAGGGCGTGCCGAGGTGCAGGTAGCGCACGCCGTCGATCTCGGAGACGGTGGCGGGGGCGAGCGTGGGACGGCGAGGGCGCGGGCTCATGCGATCAATCCATGTTGGGCGAACACCGCGTGCCAGGCGGCGCGTTTGCGCTCGAAGGACCAGCTCGCGTTGGCCGGGCTGGTGGACGGCAGCCGGTGCACCGCGACGCCGAGCGCGGCGGTCAGCCTCGCGCTGCGCGCCGACTCGCCCCCATTGTGGGCGACCGCCTCGAGCCCCGGCGCGCATTGGCGCAGGCTCGCGAGGTCGTTGGGCTCGGCCGCGCGGATCGCGCTGTCGAGGCTGCCTTCGCGCTCACAGGCGGCATAGACGTCCCACAGGCCGAGCCCGCGCGCCCGCAGCTCCGTCAGCCGGCGATCGTAAGGCCAGGCCACCAGGTCGATGCCCCAGAGGGCGCCGAGCAGCGGCCAGAATTGGTTGCGCGGATGGGCGTAGTACTGGCCGGCGGCCAGCGAGGCGACGCCCGGGAAGCTGCCGAGCACCAGCAGGCGCGTGCCGTGATCGAGCACCGCGGGCAGACCCTGCAGGCGCGACGGCCCGGCGGTCATGCGCCGGCGGCCTCGAGCGCCGCCAGCCGCGGCAGCGCGGCGCGGGCATTGGCCGTGGTCGCGGCGGCGAGTGCGGCGGGCTCGATGCCGCGCAGCGCCGCGAGCTCGGCGGCGATGCGCGGCAGCTCGGCCGGTTCGTTGCGCCCCATCGGCCGGCCCGCGGCGCGCCCGGCCGCGCAGGTGTAGAGCCAGTGCGGCGGGATGTCGGGCGCGTCGGTCTCGAGCACGATCGCCTCGAGCGGCAGCTCGCGCGCCAGCCGACGCAGCTGGCGCGCCGGCTCGAAGGTCAGCGCGCCGCCGAAGCCGAGCTTGAAGCCCAGCCCGACGAAGGCCTCGGCCTGCTGGCGGCTGCCGTTGAACGCATGGGCGATGCCGGCGACCGGCACCCGGCGCAGCTGCTTCAGCAGGGCGTCGGCCGAGCGCCGCACGTGCAGCAGCACCGGCAGGCCGGCCGCCCGCGCGATCGAGAGCTGGGCGGCATAGAAGCGCTCCTGCTTCGCGCGGTCCAGGCCCGGGACGAAGTGGTCGAGGCCGATCTCGCCCACCGCGACCAGCCGCGGATCGGCGCGCCGCGCCTCGAGCGCCCGGCCCAGCGCCTCGAGCGCCTCGTCCGCCAGCGCCTCCACGTACAGCGGATGGATGCCCAGCGCGTAGACCGCGTCGTGCGCATGGGCGAGCGCGCACACCGCCTCGAAATCGAAGGGCGCGACCGCCGGCAGCACCAGCCGTGCCACCCCGGCGGCGCGCGCGCGCGCCACGACCGCCGCCCGGTCGGCCTCGAACTCGGCGGCATCGAGGTGGCAGTGCGTGTCGGTCCAGCGCGGCAAAGGAGTGATCATCGGGCCGTGCCCCCCTTCAATCGTGGGGGGCTCCCGTTCGCCCGGTGCATCCGTATCGCGCGCATCCGCATAGTCGGGCTTGTTCCTGTCAACCCACCAAGGATGCCACGATGAAACTCCGCCCCCTGCTGCTGGCCGCCTGCGCCACCGCCCTCCTCGCCACCGGTTGCGGCTCGCTGATGGAAGAGCCCGTTGCCGTCGTGAAGGACGGCGAGCTGCCCATTCCGGCCGACTACAAGAGCTGGCCCAAGTTCCTGTCGGCGGTGCAGCGCCCCGACGCCAAGCAAGTCCGCGAGATCTACATGAACCCGGTGGCCGCCCAGGCCAGCGCGGGCGCCGGCTTCGGCAACGGCAGCGTGTTCGTGATGGAAAACTACGCCGCCAAGGCCAAGGCCGACGGCACGCTGGAGACCGGCCCGGACGGCAAGCTCGTCAAGGGGGATCTGCTGCGCGTGTTCGTGATGGGCAAGCACAAGGGCTGGGGCGCCGACATCCCGGAGAACCTCGCGACCGGCAACTGGGTCTATGCGACCTACCTGGCCGACGGCAAGAAGGGGCCCGAGTCGGCCGCCGCCTGCCGCGGCTGCCACGCGCCGCTGAAGGACAAGGACTTCGTGTTCCGCTACGACGAGCACTTCGCGCAGAAGAAGAGCAGCGG
Source organism: uncultured Methylibium sp. (assembly GCA_964408005.1). Taxonomy (GTDB): domain Bacteria; phylum Pseudomonadota; class Gammaproteobacteria; order Burkholderiales; family Burkholderiaceae_C; genus Methylibium. Next base: position 23,295 of record CAYOXW010000017.1, on the reverse strand, counting down.
CTACTGACGCCGCACGCCGATGCCCTCGCGGCGCGCGCTGCTGCTGGCCGGCGTCGCGCTGGCCTGGCCGGCGCGCGGCGAGCGCTGGGCGCACGGCCTGCTGTGGCGCGTCGCCGCCGCGGACGGCGGCGCGCCCAGCCACCTGTTCGGCACGCTGCATGTCGACGACCACGCCGCCAAGGACTTCGCCGCCCCGGTGCTCGCCGCGCTCGCCGCGGCGCGGCTGTTCCGTCCCGAGCTCAACAGCGACCCCGCGAGCGGCCGCCTGTTTGCCGCGGCCACCCAGCTGCCGCCCGGGATCGGCCTGCGCGACCTGACGGGTGCGGCGCTGTTCGAGCGCGTCGCCGGCCTGCTGGCGGTGCACTACGGCCTGGCGCCCGCCGCCACCGACCGGCTCAAGCCCTGGGCCGCCTTCCTGCAGCTCAGCCAGCCGCCCGGCCCGCCTGGCGAGACGGTCGATGCGGCGCTCGAGCGGCAGGCCCGCGCGCTCGACCTGCCGGTGCACCCGCTGGAGACCGTGCAGGAGCAGATCGACGCGCTCGAGGCCCTCGACCTGTCCGCGCAGCTGACGCTGCTGGCCGCGCAGGCCCGGCGGCACGACGCCACCGCCGCGACGCTGGCCGAGTGGCGCGCGCTCTACCTGGCGCAGGATCTCGGCGGCCTGGCACGCGCCCAGCGCGCGCTCGGCGACGATGCGCCGAGCGCCCAGGCGCTCGACACGCTGCTCGAGCACCTGTTGTACCGGCGCAGCGAACACATGGCCATCACGCTGGCCGCCGATCTGCGGCGCGGCGGCGTGTTCGTCGCGGTCGGCGCGCTGCACCTGCACGGCGAGCGCGGACTGCCGGCGCTGCTGGCGCGGCAAGGCCTGCGGGTCGAGCCGCTCGGCTGAGCGCCGCGGCTCAGCCGGCGCGCAGCACGCCGCGCTCGAGCCGCGCGCGCCGCTGGCAGCGTGCCGCCAGGTCCTCGTCGTGGGTCACGACGACATAGGCGGTGCCACGCTCGCGGGCCAGCTCGAGCATCAGCGCGAACACCGCGTTGGCGCTGCCGCGGTCGAGGTTGCCGGTGGGCTCGTCGGCCAGCACGCAGGCCGGGCGCGTGACGAGCGCGCGCGCCACCGCGACGCGCTGGCGTTCGCCACCCGAGAGCTCGGCCGGCCGGTGCGCGCCGCGGGCCGCCAGGCCGACTGCGGCCAGGATCGCCGCCGCCTCGGCCTGGGCCTGCTCGCGCGGCTGGCGGCGGATCAGCAGAGGCATCGCGACGTTGTCGAGCGCGCTGAACTCGGGCAGCAGGTGGTGGAACTGGTAGACGAAGCCGAGGTGGCGGTTGCGCCAGGCCCCCTGGGCCGCCGCGTCGAGCGCCGCGAAGTCGCGCCCCATCAGCGTCACGCGCCCGGCGCTCGGTGCATCGAGGCCGCCGAGCAGGTGCAGCAGCGTGCTCTTGCCCGAACCCGAGGCGCCGACCACCGCCAGCGTCTCGCCCCGCGCGATCTGCAGGTCCACGCCCTGCAACACCGCGACGTCGAGACCGCCCTCGGTGTAGCGCTTGTGCAGCCCCTGGGCCAGCAGCACGGGCGCGGCCGCCGCCGACCCCTGCGCCTCGCCCGGGGCAAGCGGCTCGCGGGACAAGGAGTCGCTCGCGTCACTCATAGCGCAACGCCTGGGCGGGCTGCACGCGGCTGGCGCGCCAGCTCGGGTACAGCGTCGCGACGAAGGCCAGCGCCAGCGAGATCAGCCCGATCGGCACGATGTCGGCGGCCTGCGGGTCGCTCGGCATGCGGCTGATCAGGTAGATGCTGCCGGGCAGGAAGCTGGCGTTGAACAGGCGCTCGAGCGCCGGCACGATCACGTCGATGTTGAAGGCCACCGCCAGGCCGAGCGCGAGCCCGCCGAGCGTGCCGATCACGCCGGCCGCCGCACCCTGCACGATGAAGATGCCCATCACCGAGCGCGGGCTCGCGCCGAGCGTGCGCAGGATCGCGATGTCGGCCTGCTTGTCGGTGACGGTCATCACCAGCATGCTGACCAGGTTGAAGGCCGCCACCGCGACGATCAGCGTCAGGATGATGAACATCATGCGCTTCTCGAGCTGCACCGCGTCGAACCAGTTGCGGTTGGTGCGGGTCCAGTCGCGCACCACGACCTGCGGGCCGAGCTGCAGCGCCAGCTCGGCGGCGACGCGGCGCGCATCCTGCTGGTCGGCCAGGCGCAGCTGCACGCCCACCGGCCCCTCGGTGCGGAACAGCCGCGCCGCATCGTCGATATGGATCAGCGCCAGGCCGCTGTCGTACTCGTAGTGGCCCGAGTCGAAGGTGCCGACCACCGTCATCTGCTTGAGGCGCGGCACCACGCCGGCCGGCGTGACCTGGCCGTTGGGCGTGACCAGCGTGACCGCGTCGCCGACGCGCACGCCGAGCGAGCGCGCCAGCTCGCCACCGAGCACGATGCCCCAGCCGCCGGGCACGAGCCGCGCGAAGGCGCCGTCCCTGAGCTGGGCGGCCAGCGCCGTGACCCTGGGCTCCTCGGCCGGGTCGATGCCACGCACGACGGTGCCGCGCATGTCCTCGCCGCGCGCGATCAGCGCCTGCGCGGCGATGAAGGGCGCGGCCCCACGCACCTCGGGCCGGCGCTGCGCCTCGGCGGCGAGTGCACGCCAGTCGGGCAGCGCGGCGCCGGCGGCGTCGAACAGTTCGATGTGCGCGATCACGCTGAGCATGCGGTCGCGCACATCCTTCTGGAAGCCGTTCATCACCGACAGCACGATGATCAGCGCCGCCACGCCCAGCGCGATGCCGAGCATGGACACGCCCGAGATGAAGGAGATGAAGCCGTTGCGCCGCCCGCCGCGCCCGGCACGGGTGTAGCGCCAGCCGACCAGGAGTTCGTAGGGGACTTGCATGCGCGCCGCATGCTAACCGAGCCGCCCGCGCGGCCCGGTCCCGGCGACCGCCGGCTAGAAGCCCGCGGCGAGCTCGGCCGCGCGCGCCGCGGCGGCGCGCCGGCCCTCGGGCGCGAGCAGCGTGCCCTCGATGCGCAGCACCGCAGGCTCGGCGATGCCGATCGACTCGAGCCAGATCCGCAGATACGACTCCTGCGTCTCCCAGCGCGCGAACGGCGAGTCGCCCGAGAAGTCGAGCCCGCGCGCGAGGATCAGCGCGGCCTTGCAGCCGCCGAGCAGGCCGCGCAGGCCCTGCTCGTCGAAGCTGAACAGCAGGTCCTTCTGCGACACCGCGTCGATCAGGTGCTTGAGCTTGTAGGGGATGCCCCAGTTCCACATCGGCGTCGAGATCACGAGGTGGTCGGCCTCGCGGAAGGGCCGCGACAGCGCGCTCAGCCGCTCCCACAGCGCCACCTCCGCCGGCGTGCGCTCGCGCCCCTCGAGCGCGGCGTACTTGGCCTCCAGGGCCACGCCATCGAACTCGGGGAGATCGAGATCCCACACGTCCAGGGTCGTGACGCGCGCGTCCGGGTGGCTGCGCCGGTAGGCGTCGAGGAAGGCCCGCGCGACCTCGATCGAGGCAGATCGCTGCTTGCGCGGGGAGGCTTCGATGTAGAGCAGGTGTGTCATGGGCCGCCAGCCTAGCAGCGCCCCCCGGGGTACCGGAGCGAAGGGCCTTCCCGGCCGTGGCGCGGCGGCGGCGCACGCCGGCGCCCGCCCCCTTGCGGCGACGCTAGGTCGTCGTCGCGAAATAGCCCGGGCGCAGCTTCAGCTCGTTGACGGCCCAGGGATCGGCCTGGCCCAGCTTGGTCAGCGCCGCGAGGATGCGGTGCTTGGACGCCAGCACCGGCGCCAGCCGCAGCCCGGCGAAGGCCTGCAGCCCGTGCAGCTTGTCGAGCCGCGAGGGGCGGTCCACGGCGATGATCAGACGCGGCCCGTCGATCAGCAGCGGCAGCGCGCGCGCCGCCACCGCGGCCTTGAACGGCAGCTTGGTCACCGCCTCGGGGTCGATCGGGAAGCGCTCCAGGTCGACCAGCGGGTAGCCCATCTTGTGGGCCAGCGCGGTCTGCAGGTCGCTGCGCGACAGCAGCCCGGCCGCCACCAGCCGCTCGCCCAGCGGTCGCTCGTTCGAGGGCTCGGCGAGCGCGCGATCGAGCTGCTCGGAGGTCAGGAAGCCCAGCTGCAGCAGCGAGGCGCCGAGGGGCTGTACCGGCCTGCGATCCTGCTCGGCGAGCGCCGCGATCAGCGCGTCGGGCGTGGCGACCCAGTGGTGCGCCGCGACCTCCTCGGCCGAGGCTCCGAACTCGCAGCGGCTGTAGGCCGAACGCGGCACCAGCATGCGCTGCACCGAACGGTCGCCTTCGGTCGGGGCGAACAGGTAGAGCGCCTCGTCGGATTCGATGTGGCCGAGCGTGCGGCCCTCGAGCAGCGCGCCGGTCTGCGTCAGCTGCAGCCGGTAGCCGCGCTCCTGGGCGGCGGCCGGCAGGCGCTCGATCGGCACGCCGGCGCGCCGCGCCGCCGGCACCAGCGGCTCGAGCAGCGTCAGGCGCACGAAGCGCTCAAAGGGCAGCTGCACCGCCGCGCCGGCGCTCGAGGCCCGAAAGCTCAGGCTGCGCGCCTCCGGATCGATCGCGAGCAGCTCGCCCTCGACCGCCGTGCCATTGCGCGTCTCGATGCGGCAGCGCTGCGCGCCGTCGCCGACCGCCGCCTGGTGGCGCCAGGCGAACGGCGGCGTCGGCCACTGCCACGTGTCGAGCGGGGCGGAATCGATGCGGGGAAACGGGGTGGCGGACGGACGCAAGGCGGCTCGGATCGGTGCGGTGGAATTCCGGCCCGCAGCTTAGCCGCTGCTCCGCCGCCCGGGTAGTCGGGCCGCACCGTAGGCGCCGGGATAATGTCGCGATGCAGCTCGTGATCCCCTTTGCCGCGCCACCCCCGGACGCTCCGGCCGAGGCGCTCGCCGGGCTCGCACTGCCCCATTTGCGTGCATTGCTGGCCGCGCTCGTTCCGACCGAGCGCAACGAGGGGGACGCCTACCAGCTGTCGCCGCCGCACGAGCGCGTGCTCGCGCAGGCCTGGGGCTGGGAGGGCGGCGACGGCGCCTTGCCCTTCGCCGCGCAGGCCGCCGCCGCCGACGGCCTGGACCCGGGCGACCTCGCCTGGGGGCTGCTGAGCCCGGTGCACTGGCAGGTCGGCCGCGAGCACCTGACGATGGGCGATCCCGAGGCCCTCGGTCTCGATGCGGCGGAGTCGCGCGCTTTCCTCGATGCGCTGCGCCCGCTGTTCGAGAGCGAGGGCTGGCTGTGCGCCTGGGGCGCGCCGACGCGCTGGTACCTCGCGCACGAATCGCTGGGCGGCCTGCCGACCGCCTCGCTCGCCCGCGTGGTCGGGCGCAACCCGGACCTGTGGCTGCCGGACGCGCCGCAGGCCCGGTCGCTGCGGCGGCTCGTCAGCGAGGTGCAGATGCTGCTGTACACCCACCCGCTCAACGCGGCGCGCGAGGCGCGCGGCGCGCTGCCGCTCAACAGCGTGTGGCTGAGCGGCTGCGGCACCCGCCAGCCCGAGGCGGGCGCTGCCTTGCGCGTGCTCGATGCGCTGCGCACGCCGGCGCTGCATGGCGACCTCGCGGGCTGGCGCGCCGCCTGGCGCGCCCTCGATGGCGGCGTGCTGGCCGAGGCGCGCGCCGCCGGTGGCTGCACGCTGACGCTGTGCGGCGAGCGCCACGCCCAGACCTTCGCGCCGCGCGCGCGCAGCTGGCTGCGGACGCTGCGGGCACGGCTGAGCGCGGTCGACCCGATCGACTGGCTGAAGGAGCTCTGAGCCATGCAGATCAGCGTGCGCGACGTGCCGCCGCGGGCCGCCTGGGCGCTGGAGCAGGCCGGCCTCCACCCGCTGCTCGCGCGGCTGTACGCGGGCCGCGGCATCGCCTCGGCCGCGGAGCTCGATGACGGGCTGGCGCGGCTGCTCGATCCGTCCGGGCTGGCCGGCGCGGCCGCGGCGGCGCGGCTGCTCGCCGACGCGCTGCAGCGCCGGCGCCGCATCGTCGTCGTGGCCGACTACGACTGCGACGGCGCGACCGCCTGCACCGTGGCGCTGCGCGGCCTCGCGCTGCTCGGTGCCGAGCGCGCGACGCTCGGCTACGTGGTGCCGGACCGCCAGGTGCACGGCTACGGGCTGACGCCGGCGATCGTCGACCTCGCGCTCGCGCAGCGGCCGGACCTGCTGCTCACGGTCGACAACGGCATCGCCAGCCTCGAGGGCGTCGCGCATGCCAAGGCCAGCGGTCTCGACGTGCTGATCACCGACCACCACCTGCCGGCGCTGCACGAGGGCGCGGTGCGGCTGCCGCCGGCCGACGTGATCGTCAACCCGAACCAGCCGGGCTGCGGCTTCGCGAGCAAGGCGCTGGCCGGCGTCGGCGTGATCTTCTACGTGCTGCTCGCGACCCGCGCCGAGCTGCGCGCGCGCGGCGCCTTCGCCACCGACGCGCAACCGCGGCTCGACGCGCTGCTCGACCTGGTCGCGCTCGGCACCGTGGCCGACGTGGTGCGGCTCGACGCCAACAACCGCCGGCTGGTCGCCCAGGGCCTCAAGCGCATCCGCAGCGGGCGCATGCAGCCGGGCGTCGCGGCGCTGTTCGCGGCGGCCGGGCGCGCGCCGGAGCAGGCCAGAGCCTTCGACTTCGGCTTCGCGCTCGGCCCGCGCCTGAACGCCGCCGGCCGGCTCGAGAACATGACGCTCGGCATCGAATGCCTGCTCAGCGACGATGCCGGCCGCGCGGCCGAACTCGCGACCCAGCTCGACGCGATCAACCGCGAGCGCCGCGAGGTCGAGGACGGCATGCGCGAGCAGGCCGAGGCCATGCTCGAGCGGCTGATGCCCACCGGCGACGCGCCGCCCGCGCTGGTGCTCTACGACCCGGACTTCCACGAGGGCGTGGTCGGCATCGTCGCGGCCCGGCTCAAGGACCGGCTGCACCGTCCGACCTTCGTGTTCGCGCGCGGCCGCGACGGGCTGCTCAAGGGCTCGGGCCGCTCGATCGCCGGCTTCCACCTGCGCGATGCGCTCGACCTGGTCAGCAAGCAGCACCCGGCACTGCTGCGGCGCTTCGGCGGCCATGCGATGGCCGCCGGCGCGACGCTGGCCGAGGCCGACTTCGCGACCTTCGCCGCCGCCTTCACCCAAGTCGCCGGCGCGGGGCTCGACGCCGCGACGCTGGCGCGCCGGGTGCTGACCGACGGCGCGCTCGACGCGCAGTGGTTCGCGCCGGAGACCGTGCGCGCGCTCGACGCGCAAGTCTGGGGGGCCGGCTTCGAGCCGCCGCTGTTCGCCGACGAGGTCGAGGTGGTCTCGCAGCGCCTGCTCAAGGACAAGCACCTCAAGCTCGCGCTGCGCCACGCCGGCGCCGTGCGCGAGGCGGTCTGGTTCGGCCGCACCGAGCCGCTGCCCGATCGCGTGCGACTGGCCTACCGGCTGAGCCTGGACAGCTGGCAGGGCCGCGAGCGGGTGCAGATGCTGGTCGAGGCGGCCGAAGGCTGAGCCGGGCGCGGGGCCTGACGCGGGCCGCTACAGTCCGCCACGATGAACGTTTCGCTGGCCCGCCTCGCCTCACGACTCGCCGCCCGCCTGCTCCTGGGCCTGGCGGTCGTCGTCTCGGTGCGGGCCACCGAGCTGCCGGTCGAGCCGCTGCGCACCGCGGTCGTCGCCGACAGCCTCGAGCACCCCTGGTCGCTCGCCTTCCTGCCCGACTTCGCGAGCAGCGGCCGCATGCTGGTCAGCGAGAAGCCGGGCCGGCTGCGCCTGGTCGGCCGCGACGGCCGCGTGTCGGCCCCGATCGCCGGCCTGCCGCCGGTCGTCGACCGCGGCCAGGGCGGGCTGTTCGACGTCGCGCTGCATCCGGGCTTCGCGGTCAACCGCTGGGTCTACTGGAGCTATGCCGAGCCGGCCGCCGACGGCCGGGGCAACAGCACCGCGGTCGCACGCGGCCGACTCGACCTCGAGGCGCTCCGGCTCAGCGAGGTGCGGGTGATCTTCCGCCAGGCGCCGAAGTTCGACTCGACCGCGCACTTCGGCTCGCGGCTCGCCTTCGCGCGCGACGGCACGCTGTTCGTCACCCTCGGCGACCGCTACTACCGCCGCGACGACGCGCGCACGCTCGACACCCACCACGGCAAGATCGTGCGCCTCACCGACGAGGGCGGCGTGCCCGGCGGCAACCCCTTCGTCGGACGCAAGGGCGCGCTGCCCGAGATCTGGTCCGTCGGCCACCGCAACGTGCAGGGCGCGGCGCTCCACCCGCTGACCGGCGAGCTGTGGGTGCACGAGCATGGCCCGCAGGGCGGCGACGAGCTCAACATCGCGCGCGCCGGCGCCGACCACGGCTGGCCGACCATCACCTACGGCCGCGAGTACATGAGCAACGCCGTGATCGGCGAGGGCACCTCGCGCCCCGGCATCGCCGCGCCGCTGACCTACTGGGTGCCGTCGATCGCGCCCAGCGGCATGGCCTTCATCGCCAGCGACGCGCGCCACCCGGCCTGGCGCGGCCAGCTGCTGATCGGCGCGCTGCGCGCGCGCCAGCTGGTGCGGCTCGAGCTGGACGGCGAGCGCGTGCTGCGCGAGCACCGCCACCCCGTCGGTGCCCGCGTGCGCGATGTACGCCAGGCGCCCGACGGCGCGATCTACCTGCTGACCGACGAGTCGAACGGCCGGCTGCTGCGCGTCGAGCCCTGATGCGCATCCTGATCGTCGAGGACGACCGCCTGCTCGGCGACGGGCTGGCCGCCGGGCTGCGCAGCCTGGGCTTCGCGACCGACTGGTTCACCGATGGCAGCCAGGCGGACGCCGCCCTCGCGATCACCCCCTACGACGCGGTCGTGCTCGACCTCGGCCTGCCCGGCGGCGACGGGCTGCAATGGCTGGCGCGCTGGCGCGCCGGCGCCCGGGCGCTGCCGGTGCTGATCCTGACCGCGCGCGACGGCGTGCAGCAGCGCATCCTCGGGCTCGACGCTGGCGCCGACGACTACCTCGTCAAGCCGATCGAGACCGCCGAGCTGGCCGCGCGGCTGCGCGCGGTGCTGCGCCGCAGCCACGGCCGGCCCGAGCCGGTCTGGGCCCATGGCGCGCTCGAGTTCCGTCCGTCCGACAAGACGGTGCGCTGGCGCGGCGCGCCCGTCGAGCTGACCGCACGTGAGACCGCGCTGCTCGAGCTGCTGCTCGCCCACCCGCAGCGCGTGCTCTCCAAGGCGGCGATCCAGGACAAGCTCTACGCCTTCGAGCAGGACATCGACAGCAACGCGCTCGAGGTCCACGTCCACCACCTGCGCCGCAAGATCGACCCGAAGATCGTGCGCACCGTGCGCGGCGTCGGCTACGCGCTGGGCGACGCCGCGACGCTCGGCGACCCGACCCCATCATGACGCTGCAGCGTCGCGTCCTGCTGCTGCTGCTGGTGAGCGCGCCGCTGGTCTGGCTCGTGACCGGGCTGTTCAGCCTCGACCGCGCGCGCTACGAGATCAACGAGCTGTTCGACACCCAGCTGATCCGGCTGGCGCGCCAGGTGCAGTCGACGCTGCCACGCGCCGCGCTCGACGCGATCGAGCCCGCCCGCAGCACCGAGGCGGCCAGCGGCCCGATCGGCGACGCCGAGCTCGAGGACATGGCGATCGCGGTGTGGAACCGCCAGGGCCACCTGCTGCTGGTCGATCGCGAGGGCACGCACATCCCCTATGCGCCGCAGTCCTCGGGCTTCCACGACCTGACGCTCGACGACAACGCCTGGCGCGTCTACTACCTGCAGGCGGCTTCGGGCGACTGGCTGATCGCGGTCGGGCAGGCCGCCGCCGAGCGCGAGGAACTGGTCTGGGGCCTGATCGCCGGCCAGCTGCTGCCCTGGGCGCTGACGCTGCCGGTGCTGCTCGCGGTGATGGCCGCGGCGGTGCGCCAGGCGCTGCGCCCGCTGCGCGCGCTCAGCGCCGACATCGCCGCACGCGCCAGCGAGGACCTGCGCCCGCTGGCCCTGGCGGACCGGCCCGCCGAGCTGCGGCCGCTGGTCGATGCGATGAACGCGCTGTTCGCGCGCGTGCGCGACACGCTCGAGCACGAGCGCCGCTTCACCGCCGACGCCGCGCACGAGCTGCGCACCCCGCTGGCGGCGCTGCAGGCGCAGTGGGATGCCGCCCGCCTGGCCGGCCGCACCGGCGACGAGAAGATCGGCGAAGGCCTGGCGCGGCTGTCGCGCCTGGTGTCGCAGCTGCTGGCGCTGGCGCGGCTCGACCACGCCGCGCACGGCCCGGCCAGCCCGATCGACTGGCGCGCGGTGGTCGGACAGGCCATGGACGAGGTGCTGCCGCTGGCCGACCGCCAGGGCGTCGAGATCGCCTGCGAATGGCCCGCCGACGGCGGGCCGGCGATGCCGCTGGAGGGCGACGCGCCGCTGCTCGGCGCGCTGCTGCGCAACCTGCTGGAGAACGCGCTGCGCCACGCGCCGCGCGACAGCGTGGTCACGCTGCGCTTCGCGGCCGGGGCCCTCGAGGTCCTCGACGAGGGCCCAGGCGTCGCGCCCGAGCACCTGCCGCGACTCGGCGACCGCTTCTTCCGCCCGGTCGGCGAGAGCGCCCCGGGCAGCGGGCTGGGCCTGTCGATCGTGCAGCGCATCGCCGCGCTGCATGGCCTGCGCCTCGTGCTGGCCAACCGCGGCGACGGCCCCGGCTTCGCGGCGCGCCTGGAGCGCGCGCCGCGCTGAGGCTCAGGGCGCGAGCTGGGCGCGCGCCTTGTCGATCAGCGTGCGCGCCTCCTCGCGCCGTCCGGCATCGGCGATCTGCCGGCCTGGGCGCGCCGGCGCCTGCAGGGCGCGCTCCAGGTAGGGAATCGCCTCGGCCGGCTTCTTCTGCTCGAGCAGGAACTCGCCGTAGAAGTAGTTCGGGTCGATCCCCTTCGGATTGAGCTTGAGCGCCGACTGCAGCAGCTCGTCGGCCTTCTTCTTGTCGCCGAAGCCCAGCGGCCAGCCCGGCACCTTGTAGTACAGCACGCCCAGGCTGTTGTAGGCCGAGCCCTCGAGCGCCTCCGGCGCGATGCGCAGCGCGCGCTCGTACAGCGCCTTGGCATCCTTGACCAGGCCGAGCGCGCCGAGGCCGCCCTTCTCGCCCGCCCAGGAGCTCATGACGATGCCCTCCCACACCAGCGGCTCGCTGCGGCCGGGGCTGGCCTCGCTGAGCTGGTGCGCCTTGTTCGCGAGCGCCTCGAAGCGCTTCTCGCGCTCCTTCGCCGGGGTCTGGTACTTGATGACCTCCCATTCGCGCTGGACTTCGGCGACGCCGTCCTCCAGCGGGCCGGCGCTGACCCACTGCGCCGCCGCCATGGCGGCACCCAGGACGAAGCCTTGCAGGACCTGTTTCATCGGAGTTCTCCTTCTTTCTTTGCGGGCTAGACGGATGGCAGCGCACGGCGGTGGCGGTCGAAGGCCCCGTCCAGCGCGCCGGGCAGGGCGCCGTTGAGGCGCACCGCCAGGGACTCGGCGCGGCCCAGGTAGCGCTCCGGGCGGCCACTGCGGAGCAGGGCCACGATGGCCGCGGCGACCGCCTCGGGCGGGTCGGAGGACGCGCCGGTGGCCCGGTTGTAGGCCTCGGCCTCGGCGCTGTTGAAGCCGGTCGCAGTGACGCGTGGCCCGAGGTACTGCACGCGCACGGCGGTGTCGGCCAGCTCGCGGCGCAGCGCCTCGCTGAAGCCGCGCAGGCCGAACTTCGCCGCGCTGTAGACCGAGAAGCCGGGCAGCCCGAGCCGCCCGAGCACCGAGCCGACGTTGAGCACGGCGGCGCGCGGCCGCTGCAGCAGCGCGGGCAGCAGCGCCTGGGTCAGCTGGATCGGCGCGATCAGGTTGCTCGTGAGGGCCGCGCTGACGTGGGCGGCGCCGAGCGCCTCGAGCCGGCCGAAGCTGGGCAGGCCGGCGTTGTTGATCAGCACGTCAGCCTGGCGGGCCCGCGCGGCCAGCCGCACGGTCTCGATGCCCTCTGCGGTCGTCAGGTCGGCGACGACCCATTCGATGCGCCGGCCGTCGGGCTCCGGTGCCAGCGCGCGGGCCAGCGCCGCGAGACGCCGGCCGTCGCGCCCGACCCGCAGCAGCCGCGCGCCGGCCTCGACCAGCGCCCGCGCGGTCGGCGCACCGATGCCGCCGGCCGCGCCGGTCAGCACCACCGAGGCGTCCTCGAGCTTCATGCCGCGGCCCGGACCGTGTCCGCCTCGGGCAGTGGCAGAGCGCGGAACACGTCGCCATAGAGACGATAGAAGGCGCGCGCCGCGTGCACGATCGCCGCCTGGTCGGCCGGCGCCTCGATGCGGTCCATCAGCAGCTCGAAGTGCTGGGTGTGCTCCTGGTCGAGCGTGCCATGCGAGCGCAGGTAGCTGAAGGCGGCATCCGGCAGGCCGAGCGCCGCCTGGATGCGGTCGGCCGCGGAGAGCGCGAGCGCGACGCTGCTGCCCTCGAGCACGTGCACCATGCCGAAGAAGCCCAGCGGGTTGCCGCGCGCGATCGTGTCGTAGGCGTAGGCGACCATCACCTCGGTCGCATGCGCCGGGCCGGCGGCGATCACCTGCGCGCGCGGCACCCCGCAGACCTCGAGGTCGTCGAGGATCCACTCGTCGTGGCCCTGCTCCTCCTCGACGTACTCGTCGAGCGCCGGCAGCAGCCAGGCGTGCTGCGGCATCGCCTCGACGCGTGCGTGGCAGGCGCGCAGCAGCGGCACCGTGTGACGCACGTGGTGGTAGGCCTCGTGCAGGAAGGCGCGGTAGCTCGGCAGCGAGACCGCGCCGTGCAGGCAGCCCTGGATGATCGGGGTCGCGATCAGCGCGGCGCGATCGGTCGCGGTCTCGCTGACGAGGCGTTGGAAGAAGCTCATGCGGGGACTCGTGGGAGGTCGTGAAGACGGGCGATCGCGTCGCGCTGCGGACGGCCGTTGGCCGTGGCGAGACCGCTCTCGGCGGTGAAGGGATGGGGCGAGCGCAGCCAGCGCCGCACCTGGGCGTAGTCGGGCAGGGTCGCGTTGGCGGCGTCGACCGCGGCCTGCAGTGCCGCGTCCGGCAGCTGGGCATGCGCCGGCCACAGCACCGCCGACAGCGCGGGCTCGCCGTCGCCGAACACCACCGCCTGCGCGATCGCCGGCAGGCCGCGCACGGTGGCGCCGTGCAGCGCGCACTCGACCCATTCGGGCGAGACGTTGCGGCCGTAGGCGGTCACGATCACCTGCTTCTTGCGGCCGCTGACGTGCAGGTAGCCGTCGGCGTCGATCGTGCCGAGGTCGCCGCTGGGCCACCAGGCGGGCATCGGCTCGGCGCTGCCGAGGTAGCCGAGCTGCAGCGCGCCACCGATCTCGATCTCGCCGTCGGCGGCGATGCGCAGCCGCGCATGCGGCAGCGGTCGCCCGGCGCTGCCCGGGCGGTCGGCGCCGGGCAGGTTGAGCGTCTGCACCGAGGCGCCCTCGGACAGGCCATAGCCCTCGTAGGCCGGCAGGCCGACGGCGCGCGCGGCGGCCAGCAGCGGCGCGCCGACCGATGCACCGCCGACCGCGACGAGCTTCAGCGAGCCCGGCGCGCGCTGGCCGCTGGCGGCCAGCCAGGCGGACCAGGCGCGCAGCATCTGCGGCAGCAGGATCAGGCTGTGCGGCTGGTGGGCCGCGCAGGCGGCCTGCAGTCGCGCCGGATCGAAGCTCGACGAGCCGCTCAGGCCGACCTCGGCCAGCGGCGGCGCGATGCACAGCGCGCCGCGCGCCAGCGGTGCCATCAGGCCGGCGATGTTCTCCAGCAGCACCGCGTAGGGCAGCGCGCTGAGGTGGCGGTCGATGCCGAGCGTGGCGGTGGCCGAGGCGACGCCCGCGGCCACCGCGTCCATCGCCTCGGCGCCCAGGCACACGCCCTTGGGCGTGCCGGTGGTGCCGGAGGTGAAGGTGATCTTGACGGTGCCGGCGGGCATCGCGACCGCGCGCGCCGGCAGGCGCTGCCAGCTCAGGCCGAGGCCGGCCTCGCCGAGCTCGAGCGGCGCGCCCGCCGTCCCCGCCTGCGGCACGCTGCACAGGGTGTCGACGCCGGCCGTCTCGATGGCGTGGCGGCGCTGCGCGGCGGTGAAGAAGGCCGGCAGCGGCACGTGCACGACGCCGGCGCGGCGCGCCGCCGCGTCGACCACGGCCCAGGCGCGGCCGTTGTCGAGCAGGGTCGCGAGCACCCGCGCACGCGCGGCCTGCAGCGCCTCGGCGAGCCGGCCGACCGCGGCCTCCCAGGCCGCGTCGGCGCGAAAGCCGGCCGTCATGCCTTGGCGAGCCGCGGCGCCAGCCGCCGCAGCACGTGCGGCAGGCTGCCGGCGAGCACCAGCGGGCGGTGGTCGTAGTAGCTGCCCCAGTCGGCCGCGTCGGCACCGAGCCGCTCCGGGTCGGCGATGCCAAGCGCGATCGGCTGCACGCCCATGCGCGCGAACACCTGGCGCAGCTCCTCGGTCAGCGTGCTGACGACCCACTGCACCTGCAGCTCGCCGAGGTGGCGGGCCAGCTCGAGGATCAGGCGGCGGCCCTCGCCGGCGCGCCGCGAGGCCAGATGGCCGACCTCGACGATGCGCTCGCGCGGCGGCCGCGTCGTGCCGAGCAGGTGCTCGACCGGCCGGTCGAGGTAGCGCTCCAGGAACAGGGGCTGGGTCGCGTGGCGGTAGCCGGCCGCCGCGACCATCTCGTCGCCGTCGTGCAGGCTCAGCAGCACCGGCGCGAAGGCGCGCACGTCGGCGCCGTAGTGCTCGGCGTAGACGTCGCGGATGAAGGCCTCGACCTCGCCGCGGCCCGGGTCGCCGGGCCGGTGCAGTCGCAGGCGCCGGCCGGCGGGGCGGCCGGCGCGGGACGCCGACACGTCGTCACCGTTGGCGGTCATGAGGGTGTGTTCTTGAAACATGACCCCATGGTCGTCGCGCCGCCTTAGCGCCGCCTTAAGGGATAAGCGCGACTTCCTACAATCTGCAAGTGAATTCACCAGCTGTTCTGAACGCCGACCTGCACTGCCATTCGAGCGTCTCGGACGGCACGCTCGCGCCCGAGGCCCTGGCCGCGCGCGCCGCCGCCAACGGCGTCGAG
>CAYOXW010000017.1:0-8157 GCA_964408005.1 uncultured Methylibium sp. | reverse complement strand
CGGCGTCGAGATCTCGGTCACCTTCGCGGGCGAGACGGTGCACATCGTCGGCCTGGGCATCGACCCCGACGACGCGGCCCTCTCGGCCGGCCTGGCCGCGAGCCGCGCCGGCCGCGAGCAGCGCGCCCGCGACATGGCCGCCGGGCTCGCGGTGGTCGGCATCCACGGCGCGCTGGAGGGCGCACGGCGCCACGCCGGCAACCCGCAGCTCGTCTCGCGCACCCACTTCGCGCGCTTCCTGGTCGAAAGCGGCCACTGCGCCAGCACCCACGAGGTGTTCCGCCGCTACCTCGTCGCGGGCAAGCCCGGCTACGTGCCGCACCGCTGGGTCGGGCTGGGCGAGGCGGTGCGCTGGATCCGCGCCGCCGGCGGCGTGGCGGTGATCGCCCATCCGGCGCGCTACCGCTTCACGCCGACCGAGGAGTACGCGCTGTTCACCGAGTTCGTCGCCCATGGCGGGCGCGGCGTCGAGGTCGTGACCGGCAGCCACAGCGAGGCCGAGGCGATCCGCTATGCCGAGACGGCCGAGGAGTTCGGCCTGCTCGCCTCGCGCGGCAGCGACTTCCACGCGCCCGAGGAAAGCCGCACCGACCTCGGCGCGCTGCCCTGGCTGCCCGGCCGGCTCGCGCCGGTGTGGGAGGCGCTCGGGCACCGCATCGAGCGCGCCTGAACGGGACATGGCCCAGCACTTCGAGCTCCATCCGGACAACCCGCAGCCGCGCCTGCTGCGCCAGGCCGCCCAGCTGCTGCACGCCGGCGGCATCGTCGCGCTGCCGACCGACTCGAGCTACGCGCTCGCCTGCCACCTCGACGACAAGGCCGCGGCCGAGCAGCTGCGTCGCCTGCGCGGGGTCGACGACAAGCACCACCTGACGCTGCTGTGCCGCGACCTCAGCGAGCTGGCCAGCTACGCGCGTGTCGACAACCGCCAGTACCGCCTGCTCAAGCTCGGCACGCCCGGTCCCTACACCTTCATCCTCGAGGCGACCAAGGAGGTGCCGCGGCGGCTGTCGCACCCGGCGCGCCGCACGATCGGGCTGCGCGTGCCCGAGCACCAGGTCGCCCAGGCACTGCTGGCGGAGTTCGGCCAGCCGCTGCTCGCGACCACGCTGATCCCGCCCGGCGAGACGGAGCCGCTCAACGATCCCGACGCGATCCGCGAGCGCTACGGCCGCCAGCTGCAGGCGGTGCTGGCCGCCGGCGCCTGCCCGCACCAGCCGACCACGGTGCTCGACCTCAGCGCGGCCGAGCCGACGCTGGTGCGGCTGGGCCGCGGCGAGCTGGCGCGGCTCGGGCTCGACGCCCTGAGCCCCGACTGAGCCGGTCTCGCCCCCGGGGGCAGGGTCTGTGCCGAGCCGGCGCACGCCCCGCAGCCGGGGCTGGGGGGCTTAGACTGGACAGACCATGGATCCAGGCACCGCGCCAGCGGTGCGAGTCAGCCCATGCGCCCAGACCCACCGTCGCTGTTCGGCCGCCTGCGCGCCTGGCTGGCAGAGCGGTTGTCGAACCGTCTTGCGCTGACGACCGGCGTGCTGACGGGGCTGGTGCTGACCGTCGGGCTGCTGATCAGCCTGGCGCTCAGCCTGCGGTCCGCGCGCGAGCATGTTGACACCGAGATCGCGCTGCGCGCCGACAACGCGGCACGCGAGGTGGCCTCTCTGCTCGACGAGATCGAGCGGGGCGTCCATGGCGTCGCGTCGAGCAGCTTCGTCGTCCGCACGCTCGTGACCCCCGAGCGCCCCGACGACGCGCTGCTGCCCTTCCTGCTCGAGCACCGCGTCGTGCGGCGCTACGGCGTGCAGCTGCGGCTGTGCGATCGCACCGCCCAGCGGCTCGCGCGCGTCGTGCCGGGGCGTCCGGGCGAGCCCGGGCGGCTCGACGGCGGCGGCACGCCCTGCCGGGACATCGTCGACTTCCAGGGCCGGCTGCACGACCACCGCACGGCGCTGCTGATCACCGACGATGCGCTCGGCCGCCGCGCGCTGCAGCTGCAGGTCCCGGTGCGCGGCAGCCAGGGCACGCTCGGCGCCGTCGTCGCCGACATCGACCCCGCACTGGCGATGCGAGCCCTGCTGACCGATCGCGAGGTGCCGGTCGCGCTGAGCAGCGCGGCCGGCGAGCTGGCCGGCCGCCACGTGGACCGGGGCTACGTCGTCATCGACACGCCGCTCGACCTGCCGCTCGGCAGCGCCTTCGCGCCGCTCGGGCTGAGCGTGCGCGTGGGCATCGAGGAGCGCTTCGCCCACGTGCGCTGGGGCGCCCTGGTGGCCGCCTACCTGGGGATCGCCGTGCTGCTGGGCGGCCTCGCCTTCTACGCGGCGCGCCGCCTGAGCGAGCAGCTGCTCGCGCCGCTGGCCGCGCTCGAGCAGGCCGCCGGCCGCGCCGCGGCGGGCGAGCCGGTCGAGCTCGGCCCGACGCTCCGCCACGACGACGAGGTCGGCCGGCTTGCCGCGCGCGTCAAGGCGATGGGCGATTCGCTGCAACGCGGCAACGCGAGGCTGGCGTGCCAGGTCGATGAGCTCGTGGCCGCGCGCAACGCCGCCCAGCAGGCCAGCATCGCGAAGACGCAGTTCCTCGCGACGATGAGCCACGAGATCCGCACGCCGATGCACGCGGTCCTCGGGCTGAGCTATCTGGCGCTGCAGTCGCCGCTGGAGGGCAAGGCGCGTGACTACGTCGAGAAGACCCACAGCGCGGCCGAGAATCTGCTGGGCATCATCAACGGCATCCTGGACTTCTCCAAGGTCGAGGCCGGCCGCCTGACGCTGGAGCGGGAGACCTTCGTGCTGCGCCAGGTGATCGAGCGGGTCGTCAGCACCGCTGGCGTCCGGGCCCATGCCAAGGGGCTGGAGATCCTCGTCCAGGTCGACGAGCGGGTGCCGCAGGAGGTGGTCGGCGATGCGCTGCGGCTCGGCCAGGTGCTGCTGAACCTGTGCGACAACGCGATCAAGTTCACCGAGCGCGGCCGCATCGAGATGTCGGTGCAGATGCTGGCGATGCACGGCCAGGACGTCGAGCTGCTGTTCGGCGTCAGCGACACCGGCAGCGGCATCCCCGGCGACAAGCAGCAGGACATCTTCGAGCTCTTCACCCAGGCCGATGCATCGACGACGCGCCAGCACGGCGGCACCGGGCTCGGCCTGGCGATCGCGAAGAAGCTGGTCGAGCTGATGGGCGGCCGGATCGAGGTGCGCAGCGAGGTCGGCGCCGGCTCGACCTTCAGCTTCACCGCGCGCCTCGGCGCCGTCGCGCCGCGCGCCGTGGATGCCGCCGCGGCCGCCTCGGCCGCCGCCGAGCCGCCGCCCGAGGTGAAGTACGCGGCGCTGCGCGGCGCCACGGTGCTGCTGGTGGAGGACAACGAGCTCAACCAGCTGCTGGCACGCGAGCTGCTGGCGCGCGTCGGCGTCGAGACCCTGGTCGCCTCCGACGGGCGCGAGGCGATCGAGCTGCTGCGCCGCCACGCCGACGCGGTCGATGTGGTGCTGATGGACTGCCAGATGCCGGTGATGGACGGCTTCGCCGCGACGCGCGCGATCCGCGCCGACAAGACGCTGCCGCGCATCCCGATCCTCGCGATGACCGCGAACGTGCTGCCCGAGGATCTGGCGCACTGCCGCGGGGCCGGCATGAGCGATCACATCGGCAAGCCGATCGACGTCGACAAGCTCTACGCGATGGTCCAGGAATGGCTGCATCGCAGCGTCGAGGCCAACTCGCGGCCGACGCCGCTGGACGCGCGCGGCTGATCGCTCAGCGCAGCGCCAGCGCGATGCGCTGCGGCGCGAATCCGAGCAGGCGCGCCTCGCGCACCAGCAGCACCGGCGTGCCCGGCGCCTGCAGCAGGCCATAGGCCTCGGCGCAGGCGGCGTCACGCTCGACGAAACACTCCTCGAAGGGAATGCGGTGCGCGGTGAACCACGCGCGCGCCTCGCGGCAGTAGCCGCAGTGCTCGGAGGAGATCATGCGGATGTCGCCGGCGCGCGCCGAGCGTGCCACCTCGGCGCCGAGCTGCTCGGCCTGCGCCGCGCGCCACCAGGACATACCGCCCCAGACGGCCGCGAGCAGCAGCGCGAGGGCGAGCGGGGAACGCCAGGCGACACGCATGGACCTGCGACCCGGTCGCCGGGGCGTCGGTTCCGTGCCGGGGCTCAGGGCGCGCCGCTCACAGCGCGGCGGTCACCACCATCTCGACTTTCCACTCGGGCTTGGCGAGGCCGGCGGCGAGCACGGTCGCGCGCGGCGGCGCCGCGCCCTCGGGCAGCCAGGCTTCCCAGACCTCGTTGAGCGCCGGGAATTCGGCCAGGTCGGTGATGAAGATCTGCACCATCAGCAGCTTGCGCTTGTCGGTGCCAGCGCGCGCCAGCAGCGCGTCGATCGCGGCCAGCACCTGGGTGGTCTGCCCGCGCATGTCCTGGCTGCCGTCGGTGGCCACCTGGCCGGCGAGGTAGACGGTGCCGTTGTGCACGGCCATTTCGGACAGCCGGCGGCCGACGTCGTAGCGTTGGATGGTCATTTTTGCTTGTGGTGCTTGTGGTGAGGAGGAGGAAGCGCGGCCTTCTGGCCCAGCCGGCTCTCGGTGCCGGCCATCAGCTTGGCGATGTTGGCGCCGTGGCGCCAGATCAGCAGCAGCCCCATCACGCCGATCGCCAGCGCGAACGGGCCGGGGCCCCAGATCAGCAGCTGGTAGAAGGGCGCGAAGGCCGCCGCGACGATCGAGGCCAGCGACACGTAGCGGAAGAAGAACAGCACGATCGCGAAGCTCGCCAGCGTCGCCAGCGCGAGCCAGGGATTGAAGCCGAGCAGCACGCCGGCCGCGGTGGCCACGCCCTTGCCGCCCTTGAAGCCGAAGAACAGCGGCCACAGGTGGCCGACGAAGGCGGCCAGCCCGACCAGCGCGGCCGTGCCCTCGCCCAGCCCGTGGGGCGCGCCGAAGGTGTCGATCAGCCAGACGGGCAGCGCGCCCTTGAGCGCGTCGAACACCAGCGTCAGGATCGCCGCCCCCTTGTGGCCCGAGCGCAGCACATTGGTCGCGCCCGGGTTGCCCGAGCCGTAGCCGCGCGGGTCGGCCAGCCCGAAGCAGCGGCTGAGGATCACCGCGAAGGAGAGCGAACCGAGCAGATAGGCCGCGAGGGTGCAGGCCAGGATCAGCGCATACGACATGGCCCGCGATTGTGCCGCGCCGGCTCAGCCCGGCTGCGCGCAGCGCACCGGCCGGACATCGAGCAGCGCCAGCGCCGCCTTCGGCTCGAGCCCCAGCAGGTAGCCGCGCCGCCCGCCATTGATCAGGATGCGTGGCAGCTCCAGCACGCCCGCCTCGGCGTAGACCGGCATCGCCTTGCGGGTGCCGAAGGGCGAGGTGCCGCCGACCTGGTAGCCGCTGGCGCGCTGCGCGGCCTCGGGCGTGCACGGCTCGACCTTCTTGCAGCCGATCTCGCGCGCGAGCGCCTTGAGGCCGACCTGGCAGTCGCCGTGCATCAGCACGATCAGGGGGCGCGCGGCCTCGTCCTGCATCACCAGCGTCTTCACCACCTCGTGCTCGGGCACGCCGAGCTGGCGGGCCGACTCGGCGGTCCCGCCGCGCTCGACGTAGTCGTACAGGTGTTCGCTGTAGGCGAGCCCGGCGCGCTTCAGGAAGGCGGTCGCGGGGGTCTCGCTGGCGTGGTCTCGGCGGGCCATCGCGGCAGTGTGCCGCAAGGCCCGGCGCCGTCGCCGGCTCGCAGCGACCGATCATGGTCGCGCCGGCACAAAGGCGCTGGACGCCCATGCTAGGCTGGCCCGGCCGAGTGTCCACTTCCCACCATGCACGTCGATCTCACCCACCCGCTGGATCGCGATCACGCGACCGAGCGGCTGCGCAGCCAGGGCTTCTGCACGCTGACCCCGGCGGCGACCGCCGCCCTGGCCGGGCAGCCGCTCGCGGCACTGGAGGCGCTGCGTCCCTACTGGGACGATCTGCCCCCGGACCGCTACCTGAAGGACGGCGGCCATTACCGCTCGCGCCGCCACGGCTCCTTCGTGCAGACGCTCGCGCCGGCACGGCTCGAGGCGGTGCCGCACCGCGCCCACTGGCAGCCGACCACCTACAACGCGCTGCACGGCGGCATGCAGCGCTGGTTCGAGCCGCTGGCGCCGGCGCTGCGCGCGCTGCCCGCCTGGGGCGCGCTCCTGAGCCAGCTCGGCGCGCTGTTCGCGCAGGCGCGCCCGCCCACCGGCGGGCGCTGGTACATCGAGGCCCACACCTTCCGCATCGACACCGAGGGCGGCGTCGGCCGGCCGACGCCCGAGGGGGCACACCGCGACGGGGTCGACTTCGTCGCGGTGGTGTTCGTCGGCCGCCAGGGGGTGCGCGGCGGCGAGACGCGGGTGTTCGACGCCGACGGGCCACTGGGCGTGCGCTTCACGCTCGAGCAGCCCTGGACGGTGCTGTTGCTCGACGACCCGCACGTGGTGCACGAGAGCACGCCGATCCAGCCGCTCGATCCGGCCCACCCGGAGCGCAAGGGCTGGCGCGACACGCTGGTGCTGACCTACCGCGCCGGCGGCTTCCAGGATCCGGGCTGAGCCGGGCCCCGGGGCGCGACGGCCCTGCCGCTACAGTGCCCCGATGAGCGCCCCCTACCTGCCGCGCCGCACGGCGCGGACCGAGTGCGTCCCCGTGCGCGGCCTGCGCTACCAGCTGCAGCGCTGGGGCGGCTCGGACGCACCGCCGCTGGTGATGCTGCACGGTTGGATGGACGTCGCCGCATCGTTCCAGTTCGTCGTCGACGCCCTGCGCGGCGAGCACGCGATCGTCGCGCCGGACTGGCGCGGCTTCGGCGGCACCGCGCCGCTGCCCGGCACCGACAGCTACTGGCTGCCCGACTACCTCGGCGACCTCGACGCGCTGCTCGACGTGCTCAGCCCCGACGGGCCGGTCGACCTGGTCGGCCACAGCATGGGCGGCAATGTCGCGATGGTCTACGCCGGCGTGCGGCCGCAGCGCGTGCGCCGGCTGGTCAACCTCGAGGGCTTCGGCCTGCCGGGCACGCGCCCGGCCCAGGCGCCGACGCGCTACGCCGCCTGGCTGGACGAGCTGAAGCAGCCTGCGCGGCTGCGCGACTACGCCAGCCTGGACGAGGTCGCCGAGCGGCTGTGCCGCAACAACCCGCGGCTCGCGCCGGAGCACGCCGCCTGGCTCGCCCCGCATTGGGCGCGGCATGACGCGGCCAGCGGCCGCTGGGTGGTCCAGGGCGATCCGGCCCACAAGCGCACGAACCCGGTGCTCTACCGCGCCGAGGAGGCGATGGCCTGCTGGGCGCGCATCGAGGCGCCGGTGCTGTGGGTCGAGGCGCGCCAGACCGATGTCGCGAAGTTCTGGGGCACGCGCTACCCGCGCGCCGAGTTCGAGCAGCGCCTGGCCGTGGTGCCGCGCCTCGAGCGCGCGGTGATCGAGGACGCCGGCCACATGCTCCACCACGACCAGCCCGAGGCGCTCGCCCGGGTGCTGGAGGGCTTCCTCGGGGCCGCGTGAGAAAATCGCCGGCTTCCCGAACCGGACACCGCCATGGACATCGAACACATCAACGCCCTGGGTACGCAGCTCGCCGATCTGAGCCAGCGCACGGCCGACCTCCGGAGGTATCTTTGACTACGACGAAAAATCTCGTCGCCTGAGCGAAGTCAACGCCGCACTCGAAGACCCGACGGTCTGGAACGACCCGAAGAACGCCCAGGCCCTGGGCCGCGAGAAGAAGTCGCTCGAGGCGGTGGTCGACACCATCGCCCACCTGGAGCGCAACCTCGCCGACAACGCCGAGCTCTATGAGATGAGCAAGGCCGAGGACGACACCGACGGACTGGCCGCGATCGAGGCCGAGACCGGCGGCCTGGCCGCGCAGGTCGAGCAGCTCGAGTTCCGCCGGATGTTCAACAACCCGGCCGACCCGCTGCCCTGCTTCCTCGACATCCAGGCCGGCGCCGGTGGCACCGAGGCCTGCGACTGGGCGCAGATGCTGCTGCGCCAGTACCTGCGCTACTGCGAGCGCAAGGGCTTCAAGGCCGAGGTCATGGAAGAGACCGAGGGCGACGTCGCCGGCATCCGCTCGGCCACGCTGAAGATCGACGGCGACTACGCCTTCGGCCACCTGCGCACCGAGACCGGCGTGCACCGCCTGGTGC